>JBEGUT010000600.1:0-3274 GCA_041178745.1 Planctomycetota bacterium
GGCGTGGTAAAAAAAGTTGCGCCGCTAGGAGCCATTCATGGCTTGGCCTTGGAAACCATCATCCTACTAATTCCATCGATTTGTTATCTGACATGGTCGACTGTGCAGGATCCGAAGTTGGTAACAGACAATTCGACATCTACTTGGATCTTGTTGGTCGGTACCGGTTTGGTAACAACGATACCCTTAGTTCTCTTCGCCGCTGCCGCACAGAGAATTCCTTTGGTGCTTGTGGGGCTCTTTCAGTACATCGCACCTAGTTTGCAATTCACATTAGGCGTGCTTGTTTACCAAGAGCCCTTTGACGAAACGCGGTGGATTGGGTTCATGATGGTTTGGATCGCTCTGTTGCTATTTGCCGTCGAGAATTTTTTTCACCAAAGCCGAGTTGCAGCGCGTAAAAAACAGATAAAGCGAGAAGAAGTAACCGACGATAATGAAGCAAAAATATCCACTTAATCATTTTCGCATTAATGCAAATGGCGAGAATGTGGATTCGATTCATTGCAGTGATGCGGGTGCTGTCGAAACAGAAACAGTATGACTTGTCGTGTCGTTGCGTTGTGACGATCGCTAAGTAAGTCAGATTGAATTGAAGAAAGCGGGTGATGGGATTCGAACCCACGACATATAGCTTGGGAAGCTATCACTCTGCCAACTGAGTTACACCCGCATCGACGTGATTTTAGCGTTACGCAGATCACCGTCTACCGGCTACCAACGTAGCACCTACTCTTTGTGTTGGCTACGAGGATCGGTCTCTAAAATGATATCGCTGATCCCTTTCGGGTTGAAGCCCTTGAAGCCATCGTTTCGTTGCAAGATTTCAAGGTGTGAGCCTATGGCGCCATCGCGTCGGAAGGTGTCGGCTTGCGCCTGGGTAATCCAACCCGATTGCTGAGCTCGCTGGATTCTCTCTTCGCGAACCGACCATCGTTGGCCCAAAGTGAAGGCTTGTCGCAAGTGAGGTAAATCGGTGAAAGGGTTCATACTACCTGCGCCGAGTTCCGTGAGTTGCTCACGAGCAGCGGTGAAATCGAATTGACATTCCAGGTGATGCATACCGGCTTGCAAGATCGCTTCACCATGCAGGGCGCACCAAAGTCCAACGGTGCCCAGTGTATCGCGCGGCGGTAATGGCTGGTGGGCAAAGTCTCGAACGATTTCATCGGGCGCCAAATCAACGTCGGCAAAGACAACGATTCCAGTGCCGGGATGTTCCATGACTTGAGCTCCCCAGCCAGCTTGTCGACCAGCGTAGAAGCGTTCTCGACATTGCAGGCCGAGCAGTTCCATGATCGAGATGAGTCGATGAAAACAGTGACGGCTGCTGCGGTAAGTATGATGATCGTGGTTGGCCCATCCCATGCCATACCGCTGTTGTCGCATGTACTGTAGCTGGCCGGCGTAATTGCGACCCATCCAGTAAGCGCGTTCGGCAGCGAAGAATTCGTCACAGGCGCGATCGCGGCCTAAACGTTCAATCGCACTGAGCAGTCGCTGCTGCAACGCATCGAAGCCAGCATCATCGTTGGAAAAATTTCTCGGTCGGCAGCGCAACTCTTGTGTGGTCTGTAAAAGAGTTTCAAGATGAGGAGGCGATACGGGATTCCAGTGCCAACCGCCGTGACGCTCGATGACCCAAAACTCCCACTCCCCTCCCCTTTCGATCAGGGCGCGACGCATCGCTGATCCAGGTTGTCCAACAACTTCGCAGTCAGTATCGCTGCGTTGATGAGCGACAAGAAAATCGACAAGTGATTCAACCTTAATGGCAATGATTCGTGCTTGGGCTCGCGAGGTAGAGGATGAAACGGCAGGTTCGATAACATCAGGTAGTTTAGCTTCTCGATGTCGACGCAGTCCTTGCATGTCGCTTGGAAAAAAATCAAATCCCAGTTGCTGCAAGGTATCAACGGATTGGTTCACAGAAATTCGGTCGATCCAATCGAACAGCTTAGTGCCGCTGCCATGGTGTAAATCGTGGGATAGTTGTTTGAGAGCTGGGCAGCTTTGGAGGGCCTCAGCCAGTGCGGCTTGAATTCGCTGGGTCGCTTCAGGATGTTTGGTCCAAGTGAATTCTGGCGATTCTGTCGCTTGTGTATTCATGGTGGGTACCCAAAAAGCAAGGTGGTTTCAAAAATTGAACGTCCAGGCAATCTTCGAACAGGGTAGAAAAGCGAAATAACCAAGGGTAACGGTATGAGCGAACGCATAAGCTGCCTACAATATTGTATGCTTTCTATTGTCGGGGGGGCGATTCAGGGGGTATCTTAGGAAAGAATTCGTGCTGGCTTCTAGCGGCCGAATCAATAGCAGCGATTGGTTAGACATCTGGGAGCTATTTGCCGTTGGGAAATACACCGGTGTGAATTCGATCTTCATGCGCAAAATGGTAAAGGATGGGGTTGCCGTGGGACAGCGCGTACAACGAAGGATGATCAGATTGTCATGGGTACTCCTGCTGACCCTTGGCATTCCCTGCATGGAAGTGGGATCTGCTGGCCATCGCTCTGCACTGCGAACCGTATTTCCTGCGACGTCAACGCTCTTGGCACAAGATTCGGCAGCCATTGCCCCACGACTTCTTCATGGGCCTGCAACCGGGTCACTGCCCGCCGACGATGCTGCCGAGAGAGCAAAAGAATCTGTAGAGGATCAAGAGGCGGAAGCAAAGGAAAAGAGCATTCGCGAGTTGATCCAACTGTTGGGTTCCGATCAGTATGCAACTCGACGTCGAGCGCAGATTGAACTGGAGTATTTAGGGCTGGAAGCATTTGAAGCTTTACAAGAAGCATTTCAAGATGCCGATCCGCAAATCGCTGCTTCTGCCAAATACCTGATCAACAGCGCGCAGATCCAGTGGGCCACCGAGCAAGATCCACCTGAGGTAAAGGAAATCCTTCAGAATTATGATCTTCGTTCTTCGTCGCAACGAAAGTCCTTAATGGATCGGCTCGCCGCGCTCCCGCGAAACGAAGGTTGGGAAGCTCTTTGTCGAATCGCAAAGTATGAGCCGGGAAATGGACTATCAAAGTACGCGGCAATGTTGCTGATGAACAAACGCCGTGATTTAACTTCGGATGAAAGGCTTGAGTTAGCCAATTTGATTCAAGGCAAAGTAGGGAGAAGTCGACGTATCTCTTCGAATTGGCTAAAGAGTTACGCCGAGATGTTGCAGGAGAGAAGCAAAGAAACCAAATCGTGGGTTACGATCGCAGAGAATGAACACTCTTTGTTGGATGCTGGTTCAGAAGACACATTTGGTGAGTTA
>JBEGUT010000601.1:0-3271 GCA_041178745.1 Planctomycetota bacterium
CCGCTCTTTGGGGCGATGCACTGAAGCAACTCAAGGAGAGCGGCTTATCCTCCGAGGAAATCGCAAGACAATTGCCGAAGATGCAAGTGGAATTGGTGTTGACGGCGCATCCAACAGAAGCGAAGCGAGCCACGGTTTTGGCTCATCATCGAAGGCTTTATGAACGATTTCAGCAACACCAGCAATTGATCAATCAGGATGCAACGGGCCGAGACCCGCAGTTGGAAGAAAACGACTTCGCCGTGCGAGCGTTGCTGGCGATTTTGTGGCGGACAGGTGAGATTTATCTCGATAAGCCGGATATTCAATCGGAGCGACGCAACGTTCTCGATTATTTAACTCATGTATTTCCCGCAGTACTGCGACCACTAGATCAACGTTTAAGGCAAGCATGGACGGAGGTAGGTCTCGATTCTTCTGTGTTTGCTGATCCGCTTATTTTCCCAAAGCTCATCTTTGGTACTTGGGTTGGTGGGGATCGCGATGGGCATCCGCTGGTAACGGCTGATGTAACTCGTCAAAGTCTGTTAGAAATGCGTCGCAGTGCGTTGGGTTTGATTCAGCGTCATCTGCAGCAATTGGCACGTCTGCTGAGTCTATCGGCGTATTGGCAGCGTCCTAATCCAGAGTTCTTGATAGCGCTGGCAGAGGCTGCGGAGCGGTTGGGGGCGGAAGGAAAGAAGGCTGTTGAGAGAAATCCCAATGAGCCTTGGCGTCAGTTCATCAATACTATGCTGGCTCGCTTGCCTCGCATCGATTCGTCGTCAGATCTCATTCAGCGAGAGCCACCGCCGGCTTATCAAAACGCCGATGAACTCTTGTCTGATTTAAAGCTGCTCTACGAGAGTCTCGTGGCTAGTGGTCAGAGAAGGCCGGCCGACTATGCAGTGCAACCTCTGATGCGTATCGTGCAGACCTTTGGTTTTCATCTCGCTGTGCTTGATGTTCGCCAAAACAGTGCGTTTCATGATCGAGCCGTCGAGCAATTACTGGTAGCCGCTGGATTTAATAAAACCAATTTCTCACAGTGGACGGAAGAGGAACGACTGGAGTTTCTGGAGAAAGAGCTAGCCTCGAAGCGCCCATTCGCGCGACAAGATGTTTCTCTTGGTACTGAGGCGGATGCAGTTTTGTCATCGCTTAGAGTGCTTAACGAGTATCGCAAAGCATACGGGCTTGATGGACTCGGGGCGTTAATCGTTAGCATGACACGTAGTGTGTCTGATTTACTCGTAGTGTATTTGCTTGCGCGAGAAGTTGGGCTGTTGGACGAAACCGCTCAAGGACTCGAATGTCCGTTACCAGTGGTTCCACTGTTCGAGACAGTTGACGATTTGCAGCATAGTCCCTCGATCTATGAAGGGTTTTTGCGGCATCCCATAACAACGCGAAGTTTAGCAGCAATTCAATCGCGAAAGAAGCAAGATCATCCCATCGGGCAGGTGATGATCGGATACAGTGACAGCAATAAAGATGGTGGTATTCTGGCCAGCTTGGTTAATCTTCGACACGCACAGAAACTTCTAAGTGAAGCGACACGCAGGCAAGGGGTGCAGGTGCGATTCTTTCATGGTCGCGGCGGTACAATCAGCCGAGGAGCGGGGCCAACGCATCGATTTATAAAGGCGCTGCCCAATGAGACGCTTGGCGGCAATCTCCGAGTGACAGAGCAGGGGGAGACAATTCCGCAAAAGTATGCTCATCATTCTACAGCGATCTATAACTTGGAACTTTTTCTTTCTGGAGTAACTCGCAAGACGTTAGCCGATCGACTGGAACCAGCCAGCGAACATCCGCTGGAAGCAACATTGACACAGCTTTCGGATTGGGCTCGCGAAACGTACACCGAGTTGTTGCATTCGGACGGCTTCGTGCAGTTTTTCCGGCAAGCAACGCCGATCGATGCGATTGAACAGAGCCGAATCGGATCTCGACCTGCAAGACGCACGGGACAGCAGACTTTAGCTGATCTTCGCGCGATCCCATGGGTGTTCAGTTGGGGACAGGCCCGTTTCTTTTTATCGGGTTGGTACGGTGTTGGCTCAGCTTTATCGCAGCTACAGCGGACCGATCCAGATAAATTCAGCGAGATCATCTCGACGATGACCACTTGGGCTCCAGTTCACTATCTGATCAGTAACGTAGCGACCAGCATTGCCGCAACGGACAAAGAGATCATGCATTCGTATGCGGCGATGGTAGACGATGCGGCGCTTCGGCAAAGATGCATGGGACTGATCGAGTCCGAGTTGGAACTGACGCGCGAAATGGTTGAAAAGATTTATGGCGGGCCATTAGCGGAGCGTCGCCCCAATATTCAGCGAATGATGAACCTGCGCAACAATGGCTTGCGTGTTTTGCATCAGCAACAAATCGACCTCTTGCGGATGTGGCGCAGCTACCATCGCATGCAGCAGCCGCAAGCAGCCGAGCAATTGATTCCTCAGCTGTTGTTGACCGTCAATGCGATTGCTAGTGGCCTAGGCACGACAGGATAAGGATTCAAGGCACATGTGAGATCGCGATAGGCTCTGTGCTGGCTCGTTCGAAGTGCGTCGTGCCTATTTCCACCGAGGAATGTATTCGTTACTGCGAGATTGGTGACTTACTTCCACTCAAAACGACCCACTCGCCCGCCTGATCCGACAGCCCAGAGGTGACCGCTAGGCGACGTACGGATCGCGTGAAAGCCAATATCAGAAGCACGATTCCAGGTATCACCGTCGGTAGAAGTGTCGGTACCATTGGGGCCTACAGTAATGTAAATCCCTAGTTTTCCGGCAGGTTTGGTAAAAGCAACGGAGGATCGGAAACCAGAGGGTTGCTTGTTGGACAGAGTCCATGTGCGACCTCCATCGTTACTGTACGCAGCAGCGGATTCAGGGCTGTCTTCTTTTTTGTAGTCACCTCCCACGATGATGCCACGAGGATGCTGTGAGAAATCGACGGCGAAGATTCCCGAGGATTCACCAGTGACGAGTGGTGTGTCGATACGCGACCACTTTGATGAATTGATGTTGCCGATCAACAGCGATGCATGAGGTTGTCCGGTTGCTCCACCGGTACCGAGCCAGATAAAACCATCGTCGCTGTAGGCTAGGCTGCCGTTACTGGCGGCGAAGGCTGCCTCTGATTTGAGAGAAGCCGGCCGTTTGTCCTTTACAAGGTCATGCCATGAATCGCCACCATCGGTTGTGTTTACCAACAACCAAGAATCACCAATCGGATCGCTCACAGCAATGCCATCTTTTGTAGAGCGGAAAATCAAACC
>JBEGUT010000602.1:0-3269 GCA_041178745.1 Planctomycetota bacterium
ACATTGCAATCGCCAGGCAAGTCCGAAGAAGGGATGCAGTCTTCAACTCTGCAATTCAAAGACAAACCGGTAGCCGACCAGCAAGAGAAGGTTGAGCCTACGCCAATTCCTACGGCAACAAATACTGCAACTGCGGTTATGGAAGGTGATCAACCTCCCGCTCCTCCGGGCGGTAAAGCTGATACGCCTGCGGTTGAAAAACCAAAGCGAAATTTTGATCCTGAAGATAATGAGCATCCAGAGGGGTTGGATAAAGACAAAGAAATATCCTCCGAAGGTAACGGATTAACGCTCTCTGACCCCAAAAAGCCGAGCGAAACATCCGAAGAAGAAGTCAATGAGCCAGCAGCAAGCGAATTGCTCAAGCTGATCCCTGAGCAATCCCAAGAGAAGTCAGCCGAGAAAAGTCTGAAGAAAGTCGACCTAGGTAGCAAGGCTGCTTCCAAATCGGAAGTTGCTAAGCCATCCTCTTCACCAACTGCCAAGCCAGAAGCAACGCAGGCACCGCCTGCGAAAATACTCCCCCAGCTGACTCAGCAAGTGGGGCGATTAAAGCCTAAAATCGATGCGGCTTTGGCTTATTACCTCAATCGACCCGAAGTCACTGTTCAGAGAAGTCCCTGGGCAGTAATGCATGCGATTATTCCGTTCGGGGTAGAATCGACGCTAAAAGCGGATGGAAGAACTGTAAATGCGATTGGGTGGATGTGTTTTAATGGATCATGTCGAGGGCAACGCATTTTTCAAGTGACTCCGACAGGCTTTAAACCCGCTTTGGGGGCAGGACTTCAGGGGCATGAAGGGCAGTTCCTCGCTATTTTGGCTCAATCGAAAGTCGCCCCCGAGTATCCGCTGCAAGTCGGTAGAAAACGCTACAGCGTAAAAGATTTAATCGATTACGAAATGAAAACTTGCAAATCGAAAACAGAGCTTACCTTTAAGCTTTTGAGTCTATCGCACTATCTGCCCTCAGATGCACAGTGGAAGAATGAGCAAGGGGAGACGTGGTCCATCGAAAAACTGGTGCAAGAGGAGTTGGCTCAACCGATCGTGGGCGCCGCTTGCGGGGGTACGCATCGTTTAATGGGACTCAGTTATGCGCTAAGGCAACGACGAGCTGAGGGCTTCCCGATCGAAGGTCATTTCGCTCGAGCCCAGATTTTTCTCAATGATTTTATTGATTACGCCTGGACGCTACAGAACCCCGATGGAAGCTTCAGCACCGATTGGTTTGAGGGAAGAGCCAATCAATCCGATATGCAAAGAAAACTGCAGACCACAGGCCATATTCTGGAATGGCTCGTCTTTGTTTTGCCTGAAGATCAGTTACAGTCGCCACGCGTTGTCCGCGCCGTGGAGTTCCTACTTTATTGCTTAGTGGATCAAAGACAGGTCGATTGGAAGATCGGGCCAAGAGGCCATGCTCTGCATGCCTTATCGCTTTACGAAGAACGATTGTTTGGAGCAGTCCCTGGTCAATTACGACGCCAACTGACCGCATCGGGGGCAAAATCCAAGCAGAGGTAATTGCGGGATTGGCATTCAACAACTACCATGCCGCGCTAAGGCTGTGATAAATTCCTAAATATCTGGAAGTCTTGGTTGCATTGAGTTATCGTTTTTGAGACACCTATTTTTTGCAAACTTTAGGCGGGTCGAAGCGTATAACCTATACTTTTATAGTCCCTAGCGAAACGCATCGGCTGACTAACGTTGCGAAGGGGCGCTTGAATCATCCTCGAGGTTGTTTGAGGATCACGAGATTTCAAGCCAAGGCATTTGAAAACAGCTCTTAATAGATCGCAGTTTTGGTAGACGTGGTTCTAGGTAGGTGGTATTGAAGTAAAACTTTAGAAACCTGGGCGAGCGAACAGATGCAGCAGAAATTCACCAAGCAATTCGCCGCCTTGGCGGAAATGGCAAGCGGTTTGGCCGTGCAGTGCGGTGCCGATGCCGTTCTGGTTTTGCTTGAAGGAAGCACCGACTGGGAAAAACTGAGAGAAGCAGTCTCGCCTAAAATCGAGAAGATCATCGTCGCTGCCGATACAGACAAGGATCTCGACGGGGCCAAGGAAGCTGGCTTAGTCCCCATCGTATTGAACAAAGAGAAATCACCTCTACTTGAACGTTTGCAACACGCCTTGTTGGAAGCTGTTGTTGAAGAAATCTTAAAGAACAATTGTGATGTCGTTGCTCTCTACTGCGGATTCGAGCACGCGACGATTGATTCGATTAGCATCATTCGCCTCGATGATCGTATGCGTCGTCTTACGTCGCGTGATCTACAGCGGTTAGAAAGCAGTGTACCGCTCCGCTGCCTCAAGGTGGCAATCGATTTAGCCACTCAAATCGGCCGCGAAGGTCGAGAGGGGAAAAAAGTCGGCACAATCTTCGTCGTCGGCGATACCCGACGCGTCTTGCAGCATTGCCAAGATAGCGGCTTCGATCCCTTGCGTGGCTACAATCGCCGTCAACGCAATTTGTTTGATCCCAAAGTTCGAGAGGATATTAAAGAAATTGCTCAGATGGACGGTGCATTCGTCGTCTCGCCTGATGGTATTGTCGAGCGATCGCGGCAAATCATCGAAGTCACTCATGGCAACCTAGCACTCTCCAAAGGATTGGGCTCAAGACACTGGGCCGGAGCAGCAATCACACAGAGGACTCGTGCCATCGCGATCGTGGTGAGCCAATCAACAGGCACCGTGCGTTTATTTCAAAACGGTGAACTTGTTCTGCGAATCGAACCGATGGATCAAGCGGTTAGCTGGCAGGAATTCAACTACGAACCTCCGCAGCCCGAAGAGGTTGATTAGATACCTCTTATTCCTTGAATCTGTATCGATTTCGGATCATCAATGATAAACGATTGGGCTTTGCGTATTGCCTGTTGCTGAACTAGCAACAGGATACCAACGAGAAATAAATGCCAATCGCCTTACCAGTTTCATATGGGGCAGTATGCCTGCTGGATTCTGCGCTTCGAAGCTCAGGTTGTTCCGTCAAAGTAACTCGCAAATCCCATCTTTTTGCAGCATCAACGATGCTGTAAAAGCAGATTCATCTGCCGATTCGATAAAAAGTCAATTGGACGATCATCGTTTCGCAAACTCAGCGTTTTCAACGAGTATCCCCTTGATCGTTACGCTTTTACCAAATCAAGGAATTCAAAAGTGATTTGGTAGGATAACTCAGCGTATCAAGACGGAGTTCTTTACGAAAGTGTTTGTGTGAAACGCATCTTTTGGAACACAGCTTTCTGGAATACA
>JBEGUT010000603.1:0-3259 GCA_041178745.1 Planctomycetota bacterium
TCCCATACTCGCAGTGCAATCTCTTGTTCTGTGTCAGCAGAAAGAAAGTTGGTGATGTCGAAAGAAAAAGGAACAAAACCACCCCGATGGGAACCAACTTCCTTGCCATTGATATGCAGAGTACATTCCCAATCAACAGCACCAAAGTGCAAAAGAATACGTTGGTTTTTGGATTGCTGAGAGAGTGTAAATTTGCGTCGATACCATAATTCGTCCGACGGAAGCACTGTCCGCGTGATGCCCGAGAGGCTCGACTCGACACAGAAGGGGACAAGGATTTGCAACGGAAACTCATTGGGTCGCGGAGTGCCTTTCGCGACGATCGCTAGATCCCACATCCCATTGAGATTGCTCCAGCTTTGTCGCACCATTTGTGGTCGAGGGTATTCGTCCCAGGCGTTATCTGGGGTCACTTCCTTACCCCATCGAGTCATTAAAGGAACCTTGCCTGGTTTCCAGGAATGATTTTCTTCAGCGATCGACTGGGATTGAGTATGAACAAATAGAAAAGCCAAAACAGTCAGCAGAGATAAGCGATTCGCAAGAACATTCATAATGAGAATCCAAGCAAGAGACGAGAAACCAAGCTCTTGTTTGATTATCTTCGCTGTTGAGAGACGATGGTAGAGTACTCCCAGAAAAGCTTTTACGAAACCGTCACATTCCTGCTCATACGATGCAAGTGGTGACGCGATGAAAAGAAATTAAGCATTTAGCGCACGTAGAGTCCTACCATACAAGTACTTGAGCTTGACCCCAGATTGAGGACTTGGGGTGGTATAGGTTTCGGCTACTCGCCCCTCTATTGATCGGTTTATTAGTAGCCGCTGGAGGAAGCTGGACCGCCGAAAAGGATTGGCTCTAGTGAGAGTTGTGTGCGACACTCATCCAAAATATCCTTGGTGCGACTTGCTCCACAGCGTGAGACACCGAGCGGACGCACTTGCAGGAGTGTTGCGAAGTCGCGAATTCCACCCGCTGCTTTCACCTGTGTGGTGGGAGCGGTGTGTTGCCGCATCAATTTCAGATCTTCCATTGTCGCACCTCCGGAGCCGTAACCGGTCGAAGTTTTGACCCAGTCGACTTTAAGTTCGCTGCAGATTTCACACAGTCGAATCTTGTGATCATCTTTGAGGTAGCAGTTCTCAAAAATAACTTTCACTTTCGAATTGGCCGCGTGCGCAAGAGAGGTGATCTCAGCGATTTCTTGTCGCACATAATCCCAATTGCCAGAAAGAACCTGACTGATGTTAACGACCATATCGAGTTCCTTGCCGCCATCTCGTAAAGCTTGAGCCGATTCGGCGACCTTGATAGCAGTTTTGTGACCACCGTGAGGAAAGCCGATTGTAGTACTTGGTTGTACGGTGGAATCAGCGAGAAGGTCGGCGCAACGTCGAAGGTAATAGGGCATGATGCAAACGCTTGCGACATCATAGGCAACTGCCAGTTTGCAACCCGCTTCCAATTCAGCTTCCGTTGTCGTAGGCTGCAGCAAAGAATGATCGATCATTTTGGCGATATCGAGGTATTGCAAGTCTGTCATACGCTAGATCCTGTTGAGACCGAAAGTGATGTAAGGATGTTTCTGTAATGATTGATCTGGAAGATGGATCATAGCGAAAAAACGCGATGTTTTCTGCAGGTGCATTCGTCTTTTTCAGAAGTGTCACCAAACTTCACAAGAGCCGTTATGTAAGGTTACTTTGGTTTGTATTTTGTGAAACGGCTCTTGATAGGACGGAGAGAGACCAGCATTCAATAACTGGTGTCGATAATGCAAAATCATTACCGAGAAATATTGTGTTTACACCGTTCTGCAGGTTCGCGTCATTCTCGATGGTACTGAGGTACGACATCATGAGATACAACGTATTGAAGTCTGTATGCTAGGCCCTATGTCTTAAGTGGGGATTTTCTGCGATAGATGAGGATCGTCACCGGTTACTAATGAATCTTGTAAAAGTGAGATTCTGACGACTGGGTTTCCGAAAGTACTGCCTCCACCCAAGTCGGTAAGACGTTGACTGGTTAACTCATTGAGACTCTTTTTGTCCGGTGCAAATTTCGGCCACCATTGACCGAGCGCAATGGCAACACCTTTCTTAGCATCGCTGTTGACCAACACATGCCTGCGAATGGCACCATAGCGACTTTCGACGAGAGCCATTTGGCCGTTTCGAATTCCGATCGAATCTGCGTCATCAGGATGAAGAACCATTTGCGGTACTTCACCAGCCATCTTCCGAATACTTTCAAGGTTCCCCATGCTCGTGTTGAGAATAAACGGGCCAGGTGGGGAGATAAGTCGAAGGGGATATTCCGAGCATGGTTTCTCGTCGAATTCAAGTTGTCGAGGTGCAGGGCTGAAACGTATTTTCTTATCGGGATGATGGCTACCTTGAGTGTAGGGACGAAAAGGCGAAGGTAGATTGAGTTTCAAGCTTTTTTCTTTTTGAAGTCGTTCCCAGGTAACTCCCTTCATCATCGGATGGTTGCTTTCCAGGAGACTTTCGGCGAGTTGGTGGGGTGTCCAGTGAAGAGTCGGATCGTTCAGCTCGAGTCGTTTTGCAAGTTCGCTGAAAAACCAACTGTTGGAGCGGCATTCCCCACGGGGCTCGACAACCGGTTCAGCCCATTGCAAATAGTAGTGACCGTACGAAGTATAGAGATCAGGGTGCTCGAGAAAATCGGTAGCCGGAAGCAGGTAGTCGGCATAGTCAGCCGTATCGGTTTGGAAGTGATCGAGCACAACGGTGAACAAGTCGTCGCGGCGTAATCCGCTAGCGACCTTTGCGGAATCTGGTGCGACAGCGGCGGGGTTCGAGTTGAAAACAAACATTGCTTTAATCGGTTCTTGCTCGCGCGATAGTTCGTCACCAAGCAGATTCATGTTGACATGACGGACATTGGGGCGGAGCAGATGTTCGCCCCGATTAAAACGATGGTTGAGATGAAATCCCCCGCTGGTGGAAAGTGTTGCTCCGCCGCCCGCATGTTTCCAAGCACCGATAAGCGCAGGTAATAGCGTAACAGCGCGCAGGGCGTTTCCACCTCCTTCATTGCGAGTCATACCGTAGCCGACTTTGATAAAGCTACTTCCCGCTTTGGCATACTGTTGGATAACAGCACGAAGTCGATCTGCATCGATATCGCAGTACTCGGCTGCAGCCTGGATCGTCCATGGTTCGCATGCAGCTCGATAATCATCTAAGCTGGTTGCATGTTGGGCGAGATACTCTTGGTCTTCCCATTGCTG
>JBEGUT010000604.1:0-3256 GCA_041178745.1 Planctomycetota bacterium
GACCTGGTTCGATCGCAGTATGGTCCAGACTTCTTGCATCCCAGCGAGAGATCTTACTCCACCAAAGTTAAGAATGCTCAGGAGGCTCACGAAGCGATTCGACCTGCGGGGCATCCCTTCCAAGTGCCTGAGAAGTTGCGTGGCGAGTTGGATTATGATCAGTTCCGCCTGTTTGATATGATTTGGAAGCGTACCATCGCCAGTCAAATGGCGGATGCTCGCAAGAAGCGGGTTACGGTTACGATTGAAGCGGATGGTGCGGTGTTTCAAGCATCGGGTACATCAATCGAGTTCGAAGGGTTTTTGAGAGCGTACGTCGAGGGAAGTGACGATCCAGATGCAGAATTGGCACAGACAGAAACTTTGTTGCCGGAAGTGAAGGTAGGTGAACGCACACCGTGCGAGAATCTCGAATCGAAATCGCACACCACTCAACCCCCTGCCCGCTACACCGAAGCGTCACTGACGAGAGCCTTAGAAGAAATGGGTATTGGGCGACCCAGTACCTATGCTTCGATTATCGATACGATTCAGCAGCGTGATTATGTGTTTAAGCGTGGAACGGCTCTCGTTCCCAGCTGGACAGCATTCACGGTCGTACGTCTGCTCGAAGATCATTTCGGGTCACTTGTAGATTACGAATTCACGGCGCAGATGGAAGATTATCTCGATGCGATTAGCCGCAACGAGAAGGGAGACAAAGAATATCTCCAAGGTTTCTACTTTGGCGAGCATCCAGGTCTCAAGCGATTGCTGGAAGACAAAGTTCAGCAGATCGATCCAAGAGCTTCGAGTCGTTTCTCGCTCGGGGCGCCGCAGACCGGTGAGCATCGCGACGAAGTTGTTGTGCGAGTAGGGCGTTATGGTCCTTTCCTCGAGCAGGGAGAACGCAAAGCGAGTTTGCCTGACGGGATGCCACCAGAGGAAGTAACGCTTGAGAAAGCGTTAGAACTTCTATCGCAGTCCAAGCAGGATGAGGAGCCTTTAGGATATGACCCGGAGACTGGTAAGCCAGTCTATTTGAAGAATGGTCGATTCGGGCCTTACGTTCAATTGGGAAGTAGCGAAGAGGAAGAGAAGCCGAAGAACGCTTCCTTGCTGAAAGGTATGACCAATGAGCAAGTCACCCTGCCGGTCGCATTGGCCTTGCTAAGTTTGCCTCGAAACCTCGGTTCGCACCCTGAGTCGGGTGAGGAAGTCATTGCAAGCAATGGTCGTTATGGACCTTATGTAAAGTGTGGAGCGGAGACCCGCTCGTTGCCTGCGGATGTTTCGCCGATTGACGTGACGTTGGAGCAGTCGCTTGCATTGCTGGCAACGCCGAAGACTCGTGGTCGTTCAGCAGCTGCGCCAAAAGCGCCACTGAAGCAGCTTGGGGCTTCGCCAGTGACTGGCAACGAAGTTAAGTTACTCGATGGACGGTATGGTCCTTACGTAACAGATGGCGTAACGAACGCTTCGTTGCCCAAGGGAGTTGAAGCTGCGGACTTAAGTCTAGAGAAGGCTCTAGAACTGCTGGCCGATCGAGCCGCTACTGCTCCGAAGCCCAAGGGGCGTAAGGGTCAGGCAGCGACGAGCGCGAAAAAAGCGAGTCCGAAAAAAGCTTCAGCGAAGAAGGCTTCACCTAAGAAAAAGAAATAGCTCGGCAAGTGATAGCTTGTTGCTATTTCTTCCTTTCACTTAGGTTTTAAAGAACTTGTAGGAAAAGTACTGAGGTAACTTTTCAGCTTCTGACGAGCAAGAACTGTAGAATGTTGTGGGAGTTGGAACGACATCGAGCAGATGGATATCGTTTCAACTCCCTTTTTCTTTTGCGTCCTGGTCAGGTGGCTTCGTTCGGCCTGGGGCGATAAAGCTTTTTTACTGTTTGCCCGTTGGCCATTTCCCCTGGTTGCTTGTTGCTATAGGGTTATGGAATTGATTGGCTGACAGATTTAGCTTCGTTCTTCCGCAAAAAGGCGACCAATCATTCGCTAGCCAGTCATCCCTTTGAATAATGCGGAATAGATTGTGAGCCGCTTGCGGATGCGTTTAACTTTGATGTCAACTCCGGTCTGTGAATACAGCTTGTTGAAGAAATGTCGTGCTGCAGGCGCTTCTCGAATCGACTTAATTGATGGTGGATATGGCGATTTTGTAAATGCAAGCTCTACAAGTGACCACTTCTGTGCAGATGTGGATCGTTTGAATTTCGAGCATGCAGGATCGCACATATTTCCTGTCCTTTTTTAAAATTGGGGCGATTTTGGAAAGTATTGCGGAGGCCCACGTGATGTCGCGAATGGAAAGAGTTTGGAGAATTCATCTTGATACTTGACCGTGGTAGGTAGCAGCGACTAGATTCACACCGCTGACAGGAATAAAGAAACCAGTGGAGTGATCCATTTTCTACATCACTATTCACGGAAGGCTTATCAATGACCGCGCCACGTTCTGCTGTTGCTCTCTTGGATCTTGCAGCGACTAGTCCTGCGACGGGCGAACCGATGTCGTCTTTATGTTTCCGCCACTTTGGTAGGCACTCATTGCTGGAATGGTCATTGCGTCGTTTGAGTGAAGCAGCATTGATCGATCATTTGGCAATCGTGGGACCATCGTCGCTTGAGTCGCAACTGAAGCACTGCAATTTGCAAAACGCCCAGTGGTTTGCTTGCGACTCGCGTTGTGCGGTGGAGCGTAGCGAGATGGTGGCGGAGAAATTAGTTGCGAAATGGATGATTTACACGTCTCCCAAATGCCCTTTTGTGGATGCTGTTCTTTTGGACCGGATGATCGGTGCGGGATGGAAGTATCCTGACGCAGATTATGTTGGATATTTCTCGCCTACAAATCCGCAGTTTTCCCTGAGCTCCTTAGGATTGGTGGGAGAAATGTGCCACCGTCGAGCTTTAGAAAAACTCAAGGCCTTGGGTCTTGATGGCAACGATTCTCGTCCCGTGCCGCTTCGATTGCGAGAGTCAGCGGATATTTTTACGACGCGTATGCTGCCGTTGCCAAAAGCCTTGGATCGGGAAGATTTACGGTTTTCACTCGAGTCCGCCTCGGACTGGGAGCATATCGACGAGTTGCTTGAGTTGAGTGATGATGAAGCGGACTACCAACGGTTGGCGGAATATTCTCTGGAGAGGATCCGCCGCGACGGTCCGTCGAATATTGAGGGTGGTGCAGCTTCCCCTCATTGGTTGGCCAGGTCGACGTCAAAATCTAATCAACCGGAAAAGTTTGCATAATTAAAATTTTTTGCCTAACGATCATG
>JBEGUT010000605.1:0-3249 GCA_041178745.1 Planctomycetota bacterium
CGATCAATTGCATCGCATAAAAATATCGTCCATTGAATTCGCCAAAGCAGAAAATGGGAACGATGTTATCGTGGTGCAAAGAGGCTATGATAGAGGCCTCTTCCTTGAATCTCGCCACGGCGATATCCGATAGTTTAACCCCCTTGGTGATCTTGAGAGCAACGCGTCGTCTTAATTTATTCTCCTCAGCCTCATAGACGATTCCCATCGCTCCCGAGCCTACTTTGCGGATGATTTGGTAGTCACCAAATGACTGTCCTGAAAGATCTTCTTCGGGATTCTTTTGACTAGATGTCGTTAGAATCGAATCTGAATTCCCTTTCGAGTCCACAACCGGATTCGGATGCACTTCCAGAAAAGCCTCAAGGGCTTCCTTCAGTTGAACTGCAATCTGCGGGTATCGTTGATAAAATTCTTCAGGTCTAGGAGCCTTTCCCTCCAAATATAGAATCCGAAACTCTTCCATCACCTCAGAAAGAAGCCAATGCTCGTCATCATGTGGTATTGTTTCAGTTGGAACTGACATTTAGGGAGGCAACTATGGTAGGGAGAAAGTCGAGGATATCGTGGATTGTTGTGTGGCTGAATTAGAGGGTCAAGGAAGAAAAACAACGCTGCATTGTGAGTCTGCCAAATTGCCATTCAAACCTAGTGGCCCTAGGATTTTCGACTGGAGTTTAGGCCCCAGTGTTTCCAGAGGAGGTAGTGTCTGATAAAAGTACAATGGAAAGCGTTTGGTGAGTCGTTTCTCTGCCAAAAAAATATTCGAAACCACTGAAAGCGAATTATTGCTATCGAAGCGGTGAGTTCTTGGCACGATGAGTTTGGTTCCCAAGCGAAGCAGGAATAAATTGCTCGGCGATTTCTAGGGTACCCTGGCTGGACTGTCGGGGAATTCGGTGTCGAGCAAAACAGTTGGTGCGGATACTTCATCACATAGGAATAGGCAACAAAAGTGAACCGACTCTTTTCTGGTACTCCTTTTGATATCCCTCCGCGCTGTGAGTTGTGTGAGGCATTGGTCGCTGATTGCCAATGTACATGGCAAGCGAAGCAGGATTTGGAGGCGAAGAAGCAAGTGCTAGCTCAACGCTTGCCTCCTGAAAAGCAAGTTGCTTCCATATCATTACAGAAACGCAAGGGGGGACGCTTTGCGACTGTGATTGAAGGGCTTACAGCAAAGGCAAACGATCTTCCGGCTGTTTTCAAGAAGATTCAATCGGGCTGCGGTTCTGGTGGATGTGTTAAGCCAGATGAGGATTTGATAGAAGTGCAAGGTGACCACCGTGAGAAGGTCAAGCAGTTACTGACTGGGCTTGGATTTCGCGTTAAAGATAAGAGGTGATTCATGAATGAATCCAAATGCCCCTTGAGACAACATGCGCAGCGGTGGTGTTGTTTGATGGGAATTCTGGCCGGAATACGGAATGTCTTAACCAATGTTACTTCACTTGTATGCGATGTCTTTCAGCGATCTTGTCGCTCGAACTTGTGCTGTTTGTGTCTGTGTTTTGTACTCCCTTTAATTTCCCAGAAAGTATCAGCTGAAGAGGGATTTGGAAAGGAAAGTCTCTTTCAGCATTTCGTATGGAGCAAGGCCTATCGAATTCCATCGGAATACACGAGCGAAGAGAGTGGATATTTTTCAATTGTCGAGGGATTGGATGGGGCAATCTATGTAGGCTCCGCGAAGTATGGCGACAACGGTTACCTTCTCCGTTTTGATCCAAAGTCAAAAGCACTCGAAATGGTCGTTGATGCAGAGAAGGAAATCGGAGTCGATCGAAAAGGTTTCGCTGCTCAGGCGAAAATTCATACACGCAATAACGTCGGTGAAAGTGGGCGGATTTATTTCGGAACAAAGCAAGGGTATCCAAAGGAAGGTGAAAAGGTTACGGATTACGAAGGTGGTTATCCGATGGTGTATGATCCGATAACCAAGAAGACTCGGGTTTATGGTATTCCAGTACCCAAGCAAGGAATTATCAGCGTAACGCCCGATGAGTCACGGGGAATCGCTTATGTTTCCACTTGCTCTGATGAACGTCCCATTGAAAGTACGCATTTTCTGAAGCTCGATTTATCGAGCGGGCGTTATGAAGATCTGCTTGACTGCAAACACATGTACGCCTTCATCGTCGTAGACTATCTTGGGCGAGCTTATCATCCAATCCTAGGCGGTG
Source organism: Planctomycetota bacterium (assembly GCA_041178745.1). Classification (GTDB taxonomy): domain Bacteria; phylum Planctomycetota; class Planctomycetia; order Pirellulales; family Pirellulaceae; genus JAFLCP01. Next base: position 2,184 of record JBEGUT010000605.1, read on the forward strand.
AGATTGCGCGCTATGACCCACGCGACGGCAAACTGACTCGCTTGAAGCAAACAATCGATGGTGCGGCACCGAGCGTAGCGAGTTTACTGACGCATCCTGAATCTCATCCGATCAACTGGGAAGTCTCACCAGATCGAAAAACGCTTTATGCGGTAGCGATGAGCGGTAACCAGTTGTATGCCTATGATCTCACCGGTCAGAGTGAGGTACTAGAAGGAAAGAGCTTGGGACCTCTCAGTGCGAAAGCAAAGAGTACAGATTGTCGCGCCTTGTGTGTCGCTCCAGACGGTAGAGTTTGGGCAGGGATAAACGCAAGTTTCGAAGGACAATCGGACGCTTTGCACCTTGTCAGTTATCGACCAGGTGATTTGGCCCCGATCGATCACGGACCGCTTGCGATCAGCAATCCTGATTATGTTCAGGTCAAGGATGGGGACGGAAAAGATAAGCCATGGCATCACGGAATATATAAGCTTGATGACCAAGATATCTTAGTTCCGCGTTACACCGTCATGGGGATCTGCGCCGCGAAGAATGGAACGGTTTATCTGACTACACTTTATCCCTTCACTTTACATGAGGTTAAGGTGCCTCGCATGGCAGCGATCACTACGGAATACCGTCAGAATTCCCACGCAGATCTTTTGGTTAGTCGATTGTTTCGCACTGATACTTTGACAGGGAGAGGGGATGCACCAGCGATTCAATTAGCTTCAGTGTTTACAGATCAAGTTCCACAAAATGATAGTAGCAGAAAATTCGCTAGCGAGTATGGTTTCGAAATAGCGAATGACTTGTCTTCCGCTTTAACAAACTCGATGGGCGAAATTGACGTCGATGGTGTCATGTTGATTGCAGAGCACGGTAGTTATGGGGAATCGGACACCGGACAGATCGTTTACCCAAAGAGAAAGATGTTCGAGCAGATTGCGGGCGTAATGGAAAGTCGCAAAGAGACTCGCCCCATTTTTTTTGACAAGCATCTTTCTGATAACTGGGAGGATGCCAAGTGGATTTATGATCGTGCCAAGGAACTGAGAATACCGATGATGGCCGGTTCAGTATT
>JBEGUT010000606.1:0-3237 GCA_041178745.1 Planctomycetota bacterium
TTTCCAGCTCGCTGCTAGTGTTGCTCCTAGCAGAAGTCCAAAAGAGATCCTGACGTTTATTCGTTTGGATGCGACACCCGATCAAGTGTCCTTGATGGCCACCGACATGGAGGTGGGTGTCCGAGTCAATGTCGAAGGAATTGAAATCGATGTTCCCGGTAAAGCTCTTTTGCCCGTACAGCGCATGGCATCCATTTTGCGTGAGAGCTCTGATGAGCAACTATCGATCACCGCTGATGAGAACGGAATGGTGATCAAAGGAACGTACAGCAAGTTTGAACTGCCGAGTGCCAACCCTGATGAGTTTCCTCCAGTTGTCCCATTCGAAGAGACGAGCTTTTACAACATCCCAGCTCGAATGCTCAAGGAAATGATCAAACGGACCGCATTCGCAACCGACAATGAGAGCAGCCGTTATGCCTTGGGTGGTGTGTTATTCGAATTAGGGGATGAAGATATTACGGCTGTTGGTACCGACGGCCGACGTATGGCGCGAATGGTTGGCAAAGGAACGGTCGTAGGTGGTAAGACCAATCCTGGTTCTAACACAATTATTCCTACCCGAGCCTTAACGCTGCTGGAGCGAGCCATTGGCGATAAAGAAGAAACAGTCGATCTCGCTGCTCGAGCCAACGATGTTCTAGTAAGAACATCACGCTGCGTGATTTATTCGCGATTGGTTGAAGGACGTTTTCCCAATTGGCGGAAAGTTTTTCCGGAACGTACGAATTCGATCAATATCGATGGTACGGTCGGTCCCTTCTATGCGGCGTTGCGACAAGCTTCTATCGTTACTGACGCTGAAAGCCGAGGCATCGATTTCCAGTTTGGCAATGGTTCTTTGGTGCTAACAGCAAGGACGTCAAATATTGGACAATCGCGAGTCGAGTTTCCAATTGCTTACGATGGTACGCCCATTCAAGCTACTCTTGATAATCGATTTGTGGCTGATTTCTTGAAGGTGCTCGAACCAGAGAATACGTTTCATATCAGCTTGGGTGAAGCACACGAAGCGGTCGTCTTCAGTACGGACGATGGATACGCCTATGTAGTTATGCCAATGTCGCGTTAGTATTTTCAATCAAACTCCGGAGTATGATCAACCACAATCATTGCTCCGGAGTTTCATTTTCTGCTGATGATTGGTTTTGCATTGCTTCCCGTAGGCCTTGTAAGCCTCGCTTGAGCAGCCCAGCGACAGCCATCTCTGACTTTTGCATTTTGTCGGCAATTTGTTTCAGCGACCAACCTTCCATATACCGCAGTCGTAATGCCTCCTGTTGCATAGGAGGCAAACGTAGCATGCTCTCTGCTAACTCGACGACCTGCTCATCTTTCATCGCACGTTGACTTGGACTGGTTGTCTCCGACGGTATTAATTCGCCAATCCCTGGTTGGCTATCAGAGGCCGCATGATGAAATCCTATCTCCATGCGAGCGCTGCGTTTCTTGGTGGTTAAATGATGCTGATGCATAGAATGGATATTGTTGCGAAGGATATTTCGTAACCATGCTAACATTGACGAAAGATCTTCACCTCTAAAAGTGTCGAGGTCTCTTTGTGCTTCCAGGAAAGTGACTTGAACCACATCGGCCGGGTCGAGCCGTCCCTGTAAACGTGGGTCGAGGTAGCGTTGAGCTAAGACGAGCAAATAAGGCCGATAGTTTTCCAGTAACGACCCTAATGCCGTGCGGTCACCATGTTTGACCAGTTCGAGAAGATCGATCTCTTCGTTATCGCTCACGTGTCAAATCCCCTACGAATCTTCAGCGGTTTACAGGAACAGGCTAAGTTCCAAACGGGCTGGATAAACGAGTCTATTTTTGGGGCGGATCACCCTCAAAAAGTGGGTACAAACTCCAAGATAATTCATTGTCATGGTATCATGCTATGTAGATCTACCAGAAATTCGAACTTTCACCTGACGTCAAAGCGATGACGATAGGATCGATTTATGTATCTCCGAATGGCCAAAAGACTATTGCTGGAAACCGACAAAAGGCTGCTCTGGAAGTTAGGCTACCAAGCTGGCTGGAAAGGGCTACGGAGCGTCCAAAAGCATAAGGCTCGACTCAAGAAGGGTGAGTTCTTTCCACCCTTTCTTTACATATCGATTATCAACAGCTGTAACCTACGTTGCCAAGGTTGTTGGGTCGATGTTGCCGCCAAGCAGACCAAGATCGATCTCGACGGTATGAATCGATTGATTAACGAAGCCAAAGCGATGGGCAATTCGTTTTTTGGAATATTGGGTGGCGAACCCTTTATGCATCGGCAGATCTTAGACATCTTGGCTGCCCATCCAGATGCCTACTTCCAGGTATTTACCAACGGACAATTTATCACCGATGAAATTGCCAAAGAACTTAGAAAAATGGGTAATGTCACTCCCTTAATCAGCGTCGAAGGAAGTGAGATTGTTAGCGATCAACGCCGTGGCCGAGATGGTGTATTCAGTAAAACCATGGAAGGTTTACAAAACTGCCTCAACAATAAAGTTCTCACCGGTGTTTGCACGAGTGTCTGTAAAACGAACATTGATGATTTATTGACATCCAAATGGGTCGATCGACTGATCAGTATGGGTGTAATGTACTGCTGGTTTCATGTGTATCGTGTCGTAGGACCAGAAAGTTCTCCCGAACTCGCCTTAGATACCGAGCAATTACGACGAGTTAGACAGTTTGTCGTCGACACACGTGCGACCAAACCCATTATCGTCATCGATGCTTATCATGATGGTGAGGGTCAAGCGCTTTGTCCCGCTGCGACCGGTTTTACGCACCATATCGGTCCAGGAGGCGACATCGAACCTTGCCCGATTATCCAATTGGCTACCGAATCCATCTATGATGAAAAACCACTCAAGGATGTTTTTAACCAAAGCGAATTCCTTCGCGATTTTCGTCAGCTCGCTGCTGAGAACACGCGAGGTTGTGTCGTCTTGGAACGACCCGACTTGCTTGTTCAATTAGCAGAAAAACATCACGCCCGCGACACAACGCAACGAAAGACCGTAATCAGCGAACTCGAGAAAATCACACCACGTCGCTCGCAATATGTGCCTGGTGCAGAAATTCCCGAACGAAGTTGGGCATATCGCTTGGCAAAGCGAATTGCATTTAATGATTTCGGAGTTTACACCAAGCATTTCAAGCCACAGACCTGGCAAGATCCAGAAGTCGTTCAATTAAAACCACCCGCTAGATAACCTGACTTCCGAACTCAAAATCTAT
>JBEGUT010000607.1:0-3229 GCA_041178745.1 Planctomycetota bacterium
GAGTGATGTCTTATTTTACGGATGATCAAACGCGAACTTACGCTGGAGAAGATTACGAAAAAATCTTGCTGCGTCTGTTCCTTTCCCTTGCCAACTTAATGCATGATGGCGGAGATGCCGAAGCGTATAGTTTGCAGCTTCACGAAAAGCAGGAACTTTTGTATCGCCGTGCCATTGAAGATCAGGAACAAAGGAATGTTTCTAAATTTGCTGATGCCTATCGACCGCTTGCAATCGGTTACTATCTCCGGGGTGTACTCCGCGAAGCAACGCTTAATAATTACGACGATGCAATCCGTAATTATCAAGCGGCACTAGATTTTAATCCTAGCTGCGAACCGCTGAAGTGGGATTTAAACCGAGTAAAAAGTGGTGTTCATAGTGCACCAGGCCATGGAGTGCTGTATGTGTTCGCACTTGTGGGACGCGGTCCGCATAAAATCGAAGTCGAGGAATATGCGACCAGCGATGCCTTGCTGATTGCAGATCGCATCGTATCCGCTGTCGGTCCGATGTCTGTTCCTCCAACGCTTGCACCCATCAAGATTCCTCGAGTTGTAGTTCCCCCAAAATCATTGGACCGAATCGGAGTCGTCGTGAATGGACAGTCGATCGGCCCAACTGTGACGATGACTGACATCGGTCTGTTGGCTGAACGAACTTACGATGCCGCTATTCCTAAAATCATGGCGAGGGCTGTAGCGCGTCGCGTGGTAAAGAAAGCGACCGTATTTGCCGCCAAGGACCCACTTTCTGCCACCACTCCGCTGGCCAGCCTCGCCATGGATGCTGCCGGGGTAGTTTGGGAAGCTTTCGAGTCAGCTGATACTCGGTGTTGGGGCTTGCTGCCGCGCGAGATCCAAGTGCTGCGAGTTGAAGTCCCTAAAGGTAAGCATCGAGTTCAATTGATGCCGATGGTGGGGAATCGAAGGCTAGCTCATGGAGTCAGCGATGAGATTGAAGTCATCGATGGACAAAATACGTACTTGCTAGGGTATTTCCCTGATGCAAACGCTATTGGGGAAGTCCTCACAAGTAGCCGTCCCACCCGCTAGTACTGGTTTCATCTTTCCACCATGCTAGAGTCGCGCTAATCGGTAAATCTTCTCTTTTCTTTAGCAACACCTGCGGAAAAGCTTAAAGACTTCTTGCGTCAACCTCTCCCATCAAGCCGATCTAAGGAAGTGCGGCGACAGGTGCGGGGGCTTTAAAGCCTGACCCAAAAAACGCTTGTTGGCCGACGCGACGGAGGGATTCGCAAGGCATGGAAAAGGTTCGCAGTCGACACAGTTGGTCTCTAATCGCGCTCTTGGCGTTGGGGATCACCGTGACCATGTACGTTTTCGAAGTGGAGTCGGGCCGTTGGGGCTGGATTCACTTCGAAGCCCGCCGCGCTGTTAAACAGATCGAATCGACTACGGCTAAGCCAACTCCGATTGTCATCGCGGATGCGGGTCTAGCAGTTGCCAACGTTGAAGCCTTCGAGCTCGACGAACCCATTTCCCGATCAACCGCATTGCTGGCTCAAAACAATCTTCGCGGACCACTCGAACCAGCTCCCCTAGTAACACTTCTAGCTCCCATTCCGGATAGCGATGCGGATGGAATTCCTGAAAGCGAAGTAATTGATCCTGCTCTAGAAGCAACCGAACCTGTTTTCGGCGCCTCGCGTGCCCGTTTAGCTTCCGTCAAGCTGCTGGTAGATGAAACGAGTCAACAGAACGAGCTGCCTACAGTTCCCCTGCAAACTCGGCCTCTTGATAGCGGCGGTTGGCCTGCAGCTCCTTCTTTGATTGCAGCGCTGGATCGACTGATGGAATCGCCTCTAGCAGGTGACTCCCCGTTGCGAACTTGGCATGACGACATCGAGCAACAACTATTTACTTTGTGGGGACTCGATTCGCTCAAGAGCGAAGAATCCTTAGTATGCCTCGAAACGATTAACGGATTGATCGCCGACGGAGAACTGCTGGCTCAGCAAATCACCGATCGCGAAACAGCTTATCGGCTTCGAGTCGCTATCTATGCCCTGCAAAGGCGAATCGTCGTCTGGCATTCTGTCTGGCAAGCTCTGCAAATACCTAACATTCAACTTGTTGAATTGAAAACGTCAGATCTGTCTCCTCAGTCGTTGCGTGTGTCGCTAGAAAAAGTTCGGCAACTGGTCTCAAAAACAGGTGATGCCGAGGGCTGGAGTAAGTATCTACTGCTAGACGATATCGACTCGTTGCTAGAGCAAGAAACTTTTGATGCGAAAGCTACAAGCCCAATAGCTAGGAAATTTCTAGCTCGAGTTACTTGGCAACGACTGACGCCAGATCAACAGGACTTCGTCCAACGTGAGGCGATTGCCGTCTTGCGTGAGCAACTTTATCCCTGGGCACAGCAGCCGGTCAACTACCGAAGAATGCTAGTCGACCTGGAACTTCTTGAAGAGGATCCAATCAACCGTTGTCGAGCAAGTTTAGCGGATTCGCTGCAAAACCTTCGCTTTTCACCCCAGCCTGAACTGGTGCAAATTGCGCATGCGATGAACGATTTTTATCGCAATGCGAACCTTCGAGTCGCCGTTTCCAAAAGCTTCGTAGAACGCATGCTTCCAAAACGTGATTGGGAATATCGACCAGTACGACAGAAGATTCTCGGAGCCGACACTCGAGGAGATAGTCAAGTCTTGACAAAACTCTCGATTGATTTCATCCCATCGGATTCCGCTTGGCAACTTGAATTAGGCGTCAATGGCTTTATCAAAGCTCAAACTCGAAGTGTTAAAGGACCGGCAACCGTCTTCAATCGTCAAGATACAGAAGTTGTTACCAAACGATCCCTGCGACTCGATACCCGTGAACTTAAAGTCGAGAAAAGCGGTACCACAGTAAAAATCGACGATCGCCTTCAACGTTTGGATACAACCCTTGATCCTCTCCCTGTGATCAATCAGTTCTTCCGTGCCATCGTAGCGCAGCAGGTTGAGGAGCAGCGTGGAGTTGCGCAAACATTAGTCAAACGTATCGTGCAACAGCAGGTCGATAGCGAAGTTGATAAGTCACTGAACGAGCAGCTATCCCAAGCTGAAGAAAAACTGGTTGACAAAGTACTCGAGCCTTTAGAGCGATTACAACTGAACCCATTAGTCGTTGATCTACAGACGACAGAGCAACGCTTGCTGGTTCGTTATCGAGTTGCAGCACAAACACAATTGGCCGCTCATACTCCACGGCCCCGAGCA
>JBEGUT010000608.1:0-3216 GCA_041178745.1 Planctomycetota bacterium
TTGACTCTTGTGCTCAAAGAGAAAATAGATCAATGCTCGCTTAGTAGAATCTTGTGTTTCGCACTTTGCTAGCCTTGCGGACAGAAGCAAGTCTGAAAATCTCTCTCGCAAGTCTGCGTCAATAAAACTACCTGCCTCTAGCTGCAGACTTTCTAAATCCAATTCTGCCAAAGCAGCTTCGCTGAGTTGAGTTTCAAGGAGATTGCGAGCGATGGGAAGATGAGATAATGCAAACTGAAAAAAGTTATTGTGTGGCGTTGGCAATTGCTCCATGGTCTCGTTCTTACCTCATAAATTTGCTACTGTCACTTTGCAATCCCATCTCGTACAGCGAACCTTTTTTCGTAGAGCCACAACTACGTCGGAAGGTTGATGAACACAAGTAGATGAACGCAAATATCAGGACACAACTGAAAGGAACTCATCACACCACCCAGGTCGACGTGCAAGGAGACTTCAGCCTCGACAATATCGTCGAGAGTCAAACGGTGAGGAATCATTATCAAGGCATTCACGAGGGGCAAGTCCAAGATTTTCATCAGCTGCTATGGTTTGCACTTGCTTTGTCGATCGCTGCAACCGTTACTGTGCGATTCAGTGATGCAAACTCTACACAGTGAAAGGGATCAAAATGAGTAGACCGCTACTGTTCAATCCTGGCTTCGATTGCTCTCTGGTATAGAATGGTTGATAGCAACAGATGTGAGTCAGTTTAAAGGGATACGGTTTTTCCATGAACTCTAAGCACATTTCAATTCGATAACATCTCAGTGCACCATGATGCGTGAAAGACTCCAATGAATCAGCCCTTGCCTGATGTAAAACGCGCAGAGCGTTTACCGACCAATGTGCGGTGGCTTGGTGTTGCCAGTCTTTTCAACGATATCGCCAGTGAAATGATTTTTCCTCTGATGCCACAATTCCTGATTGTGGTTCTTGGGGGTAACAAGCTTTATCTAGGACTCATCGAAGGGATCGCCGATACGATCTCCAGTTTCCTAAAACTTTGGATTGGAGCGAAATCCGATCAAGCGGGGCATCGAAAACGGTTTGTGCTTTGGGGCTATGGGATTGCGGCGTTGGCGAGACCCTTATCCGGGTTCGCAACCCTTCCATGGCATTTGCTGACCGCACGTGGAATCGATCGAATTGGTAAAGGGATTCGAACAGCTCCTCGCGATGCGCTGATTGCCGACTCAACGGAGAAAGAGCATCGAGGTCGGGCTTACGGTTATCACCGTGCGATGGATCATCTCGGGGCAGCGATAGGTCCCTTTCTAGCGACAGCCTTTCTATTGATCTATCCAAATGCCATTCGCGAGCTCTTTTGGCTTTCAGTGATACCGGGTGCGCTTTCGGTAATTGTCTTGTGGAAAGGGCTTCATGACGTCCCACGTTCGGATACCGCTCAGAGCGTCAAGCTTTCCCTGAAACCACTCGGTATACCGTTTCGTTTTTTTCTAGCTGCCTTTTTCTTTTTCACCTTCGGTTTGATCAGCGATGCCTTTCTCTTGCTTCGTGCAGGCGAGCTAGGCGTTTATGCAGCATGGTTGCCAGTGGTGTGGTGTTCGTTCAGCTTGGTCAAGAGTAGCGGCAATTTCCTTTTCGGGAAACTGGTTGATCGGACGGGTCCATATCCATTACTGCTGACGGGCTGGACTTTATGTGTGGCTGTCTATATCTTTTTCGCACTAGCCACAGAGGCTTGGCACGCCGCCATTCTTTTCTTCGCTTATGGCCTGGTCTATGCCACGACGGAGCCTGCGGAAAGAACCTTGGTTGCAAACCTTGTCGGCGTGGAAAAAAAGGGGCTTGCCTTCGGATGGTTCAATTTTATCGCTGGGATAGCGGCCTTACCCTCGAGTCTTCTTTTTGGTTGGCTGTATCAGGAATTTGGTTTCGCGATAGCCTTCGGCACAAGCGCTGCGATTGTAGCCCTGGCCACACTCCTCTTGCTGGTCATGTTAACCCTTAATCATCGGCTTCAAACACCAGATCAACCTGAATAGTGCAATCAACTTTTCTTACGGCATCAAGTAGCTAAACATTCTCGAATTTTTCCCTTTGTCTACCTTTTCGCTCGAAACTTGATCACTGAAAAGAGACTGACCACTGAAAGGGAAAGGAGGAAGTTACTTACTCTTTTACCAGGGTAACAGGTACCTTAAATTGTATCTCCCTGACGATTCTGGATCACAACCGTTTTTGAGCAAGTGTCAGTCATGCTAAAGTACGTTTATGCCGTAGCGACGCTGGATACAAAAGGCCATGAACTGGAATTTGCGTGCGCGCTGCTTAGACGAATTGGAATTCCAGTGCGCATGGTCGACATCGGCACGCTCAGTGAGCCTCAGGTGCCAGCCGATATTACAAGAGAGACTGTGAGTGCTGCCCGCTCGATCTCCAAAACGGATCGTGGCGAAGCTGTAACGGTGATGGGCGAAGCGCTTCGCGATTATCTTGTATCTGAAAATAAAACCGGAAGTATTTCGGGAGTGCTGGGAATCGGTGGTAGCGGTGGAACCGCGATGATTACCGCGGCGATGCGTGCCTTACCGATTGGAATGCCGAAGCTGATGGTGTCCACAGTTGCAAGCGGCAACACAGCTCCCTACGTCGACTGTTCAGATATCACCATGATGTATTCGGTTGTCGATGTCGCAGGGCTCAATACGGTTTCAAAAAAGATTCTAAGTAATGCAGCTCATGCGATCGCTGGCATGGTACAGCATGAAGTAGCATCCGCTTCACACAGTTCTACGGTGGCGATGACAATGTTCGGAGTTACAACACCATGCGTCACTACGGTTCGTGAATCGCTGGAGAAGCTCGGCTATGATTGCTTGGTTTTTCATGCGACCGGAGTTGGCGGACGGGCGATGGAGCAGTTGGTCGATTCGGGACTAGTCGATGGAGTGCTCGACATCACGACAACGGAAGTAGCTGATGAAGTGGTCGGTGGATGTTTCCCTGCTGGATCACATCGATTCGACAAACTACTCGCAAGGCAAATACCGCTTGTTTTGAGTCTAGGTGCTGTTGATATGGTCAACTTTGGTGCATTCGATAGCGTCCCAGAGAAGTTTCGGAATCGACTGCTCTACAAGCACAACCCACAAGTAACCTTGATGCGAACAACACCGGAGGAGAATCGAGAAATCGCTCGCTGGATTGCCAAGAAACTCAACCGATCGACCAGTCCACTGCGTCTATTGA
>JBEGUT010000609.1:0-3215 GCA_041178745.1 Planctomycetota bacterium
GCGACCGCTGAGGAGGCGCTCGAAGAGACCCGCAAAATGCTCGATGTCTATGCAGACTTTGCAGAAAACTACATGGCTGTCCCTGTGATCAAGGGGGAGAAGACTCCGGGCGAGCGATTTCCGGGAGCGGTAACTACGTTGTCGATTGAAGCGATGATGCAGGATCGTAAAGCATTGCAGGCTGGTACGTCTCATTTTCTCGGTCAGAATTTTTCCAAAGCGCAAGAGATCAAGTTCCAAGATCAAAACGGCAACGTGTCGTTTGCTTGGACGACCAGTTGGGGTGTTTCGACTCGACTGGTTGGCGCGTTGATCATGACTCATAGTGATGATGATGGATTGGTACTTCCTCCCCGTTTAGCGCCATCGCATGCGGTGATACAGCCGATCTATCGCGATGATGCGCAGCGTACGGAGGTATTAGCTTATTGCCGTAAATTGCGTGAACAGTTGCAAGCGATTCACTGGGATGGCTGGCCACTTCGTGTCGAGATTGATGATCGCGATCTAAGAGGTGGTGAAAAGAAATGGTATCACGTGAAGCGTGGAGTGCCATTGCGATTGGAAGTGGGACCGAAGGATCTAGCACAGGATGCCGTGTTTGTTGCTCGTCGAGATACGGGTGAGCAGAAGTCGATGCCTCGTGAAACATTGCTGGCCGAATGCGTATCGTTGTTGCAGTCAATGCAAAAAGGATTGTTCGATCGAGCCCTCGCATTGCAGAAGCAGAATACGGTGGAATTATCTACGGAAGCAGAGTTCCGTAAGCTGTTCACGCTGAAGAATCCTGAATCGCCAGAGATTCATGGTGGGTTTGCCTTGTGCTACTTCGCATCCGAAGAAGATGTCGCCCCGCTGCTTCAAGAATTAAAAGTGACTATTCGCTGTTTGCCGATAGAACTCGAAAATGAACCTCCGGGCAAATGTTTTTACACCGGAAAGCCGGCGGCGCGACGTGGATTGTTTGCCAAGGCCTATTAATACTGAGGCCTACGAATTCCGAGATCTAGTAGAACTGAGGTCTACTGGATCTAAGGCTAGGTCTCAAGTCCGGGAGTATCTACATGGGTGGCATACAGCCGCATTTCCCAACGCTGGCCCTGGTGGCGATTTTCAGTCGCCATCAGGAAGCATTGCAATGGGGCGTAGTGAAACTGCAAGAGATGCTTGGACCAGTCGCGCTGGAGAGCCCTGACTTTGAGTTTGAAGAAACTCGTTTTTATACCAAGGAGATGGGTGAAGGATTGCGCAAAAGGTTGGTGCTGTTTGAACCTTGGTATGATGCAGGTCGATTGGCAGAGTGCAAGTTGCAATCCAATGCTTGGGAAGAGGAACTGGGAAAGGCTGGAAGTTTCGCAGAGCCGAGACCTTTAAATATCGATCCCGGTTATTTGACATTAGCAAAGTTCGTTTTGGCGACGACGAAGGATCGCGAGCATCGTCTTTATTTGCGAGATGGAATTTACGCAGAGCAGACTTTGTATTTTGCACACAAACAATGGCATCCACGGCCATGGACTTACCCCGATTATCGGCGGCCAGATTTTCATCTCTTTTTCAACGCTGCCAGAAGATACCTCAAGGATAAACTGATTCGAGAAGCGGAAGCAGGTCCTTGGGAAGAGGAGATATCGCAATGACGCTCGGACTGCTTTGGGTATTGGTCATGTCGACGTTGTTGCCGAGTTTTATCGTCAGCCTCGTGCTGGTAGCCGTAGTGCGACGTTTGGCACAATCGCTGGGACTGATGGATCGTCCCGGCGCTCGAAAGGTGCATACGCATCCGATTCCGCTGGGAGGAGGACTTGGAATTTGGGGTGCGGTCGTGACGACGTTTCTGGCTGGTGGTATTGCTGTCGCCGCATATCGCGCTGGTTGGCTTACTTCGCTGGAGTCTTTATTTCCAATACCAACAGAAGTGAAAGTGCACTTTTCAGGAATGATGTATCGCTTTTGGCAGATCGTGGCCCTGCTTGGAGCGGGTACTGTCTTGATGTTGCTTGGCTTAGCGGATGATAAGTTCGGGCTTAAGTGGCAGATTCGCTTAGGTGTTGAATTCGCGGTTGCAGCATTTGTGGTCTTTGGACTAGGGATGCAGTTGACTGCTTTTTTGCCTTGGGAATGGTTGGCCGGTTTGATTTCGATGCTGTGGATCGTGGCACTAGTCAATTCATTCAATATGCTTGACAACATGGATGGCTTGTCGGGTGGTGTTGCTGCAATTGCTGCTTCCTTGTTAGCCGTGATGTTATTATCGCTTCCTGGTACCGATCGAACGTTGCCACAGATTTTCGTGGCAGCGATGCTGTTGGTGCTCGTGGGGGGACTGCTGGGGTTTCTAGTTCACAATTGGCCTCCCGCAAAAATTTTTATGGGGGATGCTGGAAGCTATTTCGTTGGATTTTGGATCGCTTGCTGCACTCTTTTGGCAACGTATGCGGGCTCGAAGACGAGCCAGCCGCACGCGGTGCTCGCGCCCGTTTGTGTACTCGCTATACCGCTTTATGACATGTTGAGTGTGATCTTCATTCGTTTGTCCGAAGGTCGTAGTCCGTTTGAAGGCGACAAGCGACATTTCTCTCATCGTTTGGTCGAAATGGGACTGACGAAGAAGCAAGCTGTGCTCACGATTTATCTCGCAACAGCAACATGTGGGCTAGGGGCGTTGTTGCTACCCCAGGTGGATTATTACGGTGCAGCCATCGTGCTGGCAATCATTGTGTGCACACTTGGACTTATTCGGATTTTGGAGTCCCAAGCATGGGAAAGAAACAGCTGAAGTCGAAAAAGCCAACTGGCTCTGCTGCAGTTGTCTCGACCGGGTCATCCGGTAAACCATCTCCAGATATCGCGACCAATCTACTACCCATAAGCGATACGCCAGCCTCCGTGGGTTTATTGATCGGAGCAGGTGTTGTGTTGACGTTGATGCTCCCAGCGGATTCGGTCAGTGTCGTTTTGGGTGAATCGCTTCCGTGGGTCGCCTACTGGATGGCGGTTTCGATTTTTTTTGCATGGCTGGTATGGAAGCGATTATCGTCTACGCCGCAAGGTGAGCGTGGTAGGGTAATTACGGTACAGCATGCTGCGGTAGGATTAGCGTTTGCGTGGTTGCCAGTGTTAGCATGGGCTGCTTGCGATGTCGGTTTACATTGGGAACAGGGCAATGTGCGCTGGGGACTCAATACGCTGTGGCAATGGATCGGAACGGCGCT
>JBEGUT010000610.1:0-3209 GCA_041178745.1 Planctomycetota bacterium
AGTTGGCAAAAGATGGAGATTCCACTGGATGCACAACAAGAGATGGCTTGGCTTCAAGGAGAACGAAAAAGCCGTTTTGAGCCTCATTTTTCGCCCATCGATTGTCAGAATCGAGACAGCAGGATTCTGTTACATAGCGGGACAGTACATTGGAATGAGTATCGACGGAAGTGGATCGTGTTGGGTTGTAGAATCTACGGACAGGATTCAATGCTAGGGGAAGTATGGTATGCCGAAGCGGATCAGCCCACGGGACCGTTCACCGAGGCTGTGAAAGTAGCGTCTCACGAGAAGCAGTCGTTTTACAATGTTTGCCACCATGAATTTCTTGATCGTGAGGGTGGTAAAGTGATCTTCTTCGAAGGAACCTACACCAACGAGTTTTCAGGGAATCAATACAAAACACCCCGATACCATTACAACCAAATTCTCTATCGTTTAGATCTTTCCGACCCCAATCTCCTCTCGTCACTAAGGCCTTAGTTCCCTAGTTAGATCTTGCTGAGCCATTTCCAATAATCTTGGAAAACGGATTTTTTTTCCATCGAAATGGAAATCGCCTTGTAGAAACAACGCTGAAGTAGCACCACTCTGCCGCCGTCTTGGTGCACCTCTTTAGTGGGGTGGTGTGTTGGAGTGCGAGGCAGGGGGAAGTTGGCCGCAAATAGGAGGGTTTCGCGATCCCGACAGTCGTTGTGAATGGCAAAGTGTGGCACATATCGCTTTAGACCACAAAAAGTACACAAAATGTTGCGATCGTAAGACGGATGGTAAATCGCTGGGAACTTAGGTGTATCTCTTTAGGTAACTACTTCGCTTTGTTCATCGGGTTCGAAACCCTTTAAGAAAATTACTTCTATTATGTGGTAGAGAGCAACATTCAATTTGCCTCTCCAAAACTGCAACCTAGATTTCAAATGCGCCTTAGCGCAGTTCATCAAAGTTAGCTGGGATAGAAATGATCGACTCCCGCTCCCAAGTCACGATTTTCCGGCGTGAAATTGTGATCAGCTTCCGATGAACAACACGCCGCCCAAATCTTTGTTGTCAGGTGTGGTCATGTCCGTCTCTAAGAAAAAACGGAACCAAGCGAAATCCCGCATCCTATCCCTCGAGACACTAGAGCCCCGGTTGATGGCAACCGTAGAGCAACTGGAAAACCAACTTCAGCAATTGTCATCGCCGGCACTAGAATCATCCAATGCGAAATCATTTCTTTCTTCTCTGACCGCGACGATTGTCAAGTCAACTCCGCCAACAATTGCTCGCGCGATCAGCATCAATACAAGTAACCTTCTTGTCGATCGTACCATAGAACTTTCTGTGTTAGGTAAGGATGCACTCGGAGAGGCAGGATTGGTGTATCAATGGAGAGTCACACAACAACCGGCAGGTAGTCAAACTCGGTTCAGTGTCAACGGTACCAATTCGGCCAAATCAACATCATTGAGTGTCAGCACAGCTGGAGAGTATCGCCTTCAAGTGACCATTCTCAATAAGACTGGGTTGTCGGTAGTTGCCAGTCAGACAATGTCGGTACCTAGAATCATGTCGGGCATCAAAGTGACTGACACAACTGGCAGGACGATTGCCAACAACGCCGTACTGAGTACTGCGACAAGCACTCTCAGCTTTCGCTTACAATCGGTGGATCAATTCGGTGGCTCACTTTTGGTCGAACCAAGATACTCCATACAGGCTTCGAATCCTGCTCGCAACTTGTCTGCAAAATTAACTCTATTCAATGGACTGGCAAATTTTCAATTTGATCAAGCAGGAACCTATAGTGTTAGTGTCATCAGCGGACGTTTCAGCCGTAGTTTTACCATTAATGTTTCCAGTGCGGTCTCGCGCATCGAAATCAAGGAGTCGCCGAAGGATATATTGGTAGATGGGACAGTAAAATTCAAAGCGGTTGGCTTCGATCAATTTGGCAAGGAAATGACTGGCGCTATACCGTTGACTTGGTCCGCTTCACGCGGATCGATCAATTCGCACGGCGTGTTTAATGCACCCTCCACTACCGGTAGTGTTAATATTGGAGTTCGATCCGGTACAGCGGTCGCAGGGATCACTTTGCAGGTTGTGTCATCGCAAACGGTAAGTCCTATAAAAGATACGGATTTATCCAGTCTTGTAACGACCTATTTTGCAGATGGTTCGATCAATCGTGCTGATATGATTGCCATTCTGCGTAGCACGGTTAAGGATGGCGTTGTGAGTGCCACCGAGTTCGGGGATTTGCAGTACATCGTTACCAATGCCTCAACTTACAAAATTCCTGACTATGTGCGCAATCTCGCCAGCGACGTGATTAATGGAAATGTCGCGAACAAAACATTCCAAGGCAAAACGCTTGGAAATCTAGCGATTGGTAGCAATGCGCTCCAAATGAACTCTCTAGTCGATAAATGGTTTTTTGGTGCTGATCTGCCGCAACTTACCAGTTCTACTTACGCCTATCAGATTGCCTCCGGAACTCTCTTCGATGTGAATCCTTCCTATTTGGACCAGAAGCAAGGAGCCCTTGGCGACTGCTATTTGATCGCAACGCTTGGTTCAATTGCCTATGTGAATCCTGAAGCGATTAAGAATATGTTCGTCGATAACAACGATGGCACATTTACCGTACGGTTTTACGGCGGAAAATATGGGATGTTCATGAATTCCGATGGTACGGTGAGCGATGGGTTCGCTGCTGGCACAACGGGTGTCGTCGATTATGTGACTGTCGATCGAAGTCTACCCTCTTATAGTGCTGGAAGCTTTATTTACTCGAACATCGGTGCGAGTCTTCGCAGTCCATCGAATCGGCTTTGGATTGCTCTGGCGGAGAAGGCCTATGCCCAGTGGAATGAAACCGGGTTGTCGGGCCGAAATGGCACCAATACTTATGAAGCGATTGAAGGAGGCTGGATGGCAACCGTCGCTGCACAGGTGCTCGGTAAAAATTCAACAAGCTATATGTTCAGCAACACAAGCAAGCAAGTTCTCATCAGCGCATTAAGTTCGGGTCTTTCGGTAACCTTGGGGACAAAATCAAGCGGTATGGGTGGGGGCTTGGTAGGAGGGCACGCCTACATGGTACGGAGCTACAATACTAGTACTGATACTTTTAGTTTGTTTAATCCATGGGGTGTAAGCCATCCCAGTCCTTTAAGCTACTCGCAGTTGCAGCAATATTGCTCCGCGTTTGTCGTAGCGAATAC
>JBEGUT010000611.1:0-3194 GCA_041178745.1 Planctomycetota bacterium
CTGACCATCTTCGGTCCCGCTGCTGTTTCGAAAGCGCGACACTGTGGAGAAATGGTTCTTCGTCGGCTCCGAGAATCAGGCTGGATGTATCGTGATACCTTGGTCGAATGTCTCGGTACAGGTGACTCCGTTCCAGTTCTACCGAAATGGCATCGCAACGAAAACGCTTACGAAACGGTCCTTCGCATCGCTGTCGAGGCCGATGACAAAAATGCTTGCGAAGCATTCTCCAAGGAAATGATTCCGCTAGTTACCGCAGGCCCTCAAGGCACCACGGGATATGCCGAAGGGCGTCCGAATGTGCACAGTATCTTTCGCTACTGGCCAACATTGATCGATGCAGATTCAACGCAATCGCAAGTTGATTTCATTACCACCAAAGATACCAACTCATTGCGGGAATCTGCCGCGATTTGGCCTCCACAGTCTACCACGATCGATCCATCGCTTAACGTCTCAGGCAATACGTTAACCACTGTACGAGATATCAGCGACTCACCTAGCTCTTTGATCGGTCGTAACTCAATCAAACAACTCAAAGATATCGCTTATGGCCGAAGTGGAGACAAAGGAACCGGTGCCAACATCGGTATCTTAACGCGAACTCCAGAAATTTATATTGCTTTATCACAATGGCTCACGGCCGATCGCGTTAAAGAGTATTTTACTCCGCTAGGCGTGACGTCCGTGCAACGCTTTGAACTCGAAAACCTCCATGGCTTTAATTTCGTATTAACTGGCGTGCTCCGGCGCATCATTCGCAATGATGCTCAGGGCAAAGCCCTGGCACAAGCTTTACTTGCAATTCCTTTAGATGACTTTCCGGTTCCTATCTCCTGACTCTTCGTGATCTTTTCTTGCATCCACCTGGAGGCAGTCATGAAATCATCTTCTACATCGGATAATCACTCGTCGAATTTTGAATCTACGGACGATATTCCCTGGGTCGATCAACTTACCATCGGGCAAACCTTGCGAGAAACCGCGAAGCGCTGGCCCGATCAAACGGCGGTGGTATTCAGCAGTGTGCCATCGCGAGTGACTTGGGAAGAATTCGATCGCCAGGTGGATGAGGTTGCTAAAGCTCTTCTAGCATCTGGAATTGGTCACGGTGATCATTTCGGAATCTGGGCGACCAACGTGCCTGCTTGGGCTTTATTGCAGTTTGCGACTGCCCGCATCGGTGCGGTTCTAGTCACGATCAATCCATCCTATCGAACCAACGAACTCGCCTTTGTCATTCGCCAAGCGGAACTCAAGGGACTGGCGCTGATCGATCACTTTAAAACAACACACTATTTTGAATCGCTTCGCGAAGCGATTCCTGAACTCAGCTCGGCCACACCAGGCGAACTGAATTCTAATTCGTATCCACATCTTAGGCTCGTGATTTCGCTTCGCGGTGAAACGCTCGCGGGTAGTTTTTCATGGGATGATTTCCTTCATCGAGGAAAGGCTGTTACCAAGGATCAGTTGTGCGCTGCAGAGTCCGTTCTATCCTGCCATGATCCGATCAATATTCAATTCACTTCCGGCACCACCGGTCAACCGAAGGGGGCTACTCTTTCCCATCGCAATATCCTGCTTAACGCCTATTACGCAGGCCGTTGCCAGGCCTTTACACATAACGATCGAATCTGTATCCCCGTTCCACTTTATCATTGTTTCGGCTGTGTCCTTGGAACTCTGTGCTCGATCGTACATGGTACGACGATGGTATTCCCTGCAGAGAACTTTCAAGCGGGGGCGACGCTGGCGGCGATTGAGGCAGAGAGTTGCACTGCGGTCTACGGTGTTCCCACTATGTTCATCGCAATGTTAGAACATACCGATTATCCGAGCCGCAATTTAAAATCGCTGCGAACAGGTATCATGGCGGGAAGCCCATGCCCGATCGAACTGATGAAGAAAGTCACCAGCGAAATGGGCGCGTCGCAGATGACGATTGGCTACGGCCAAACTGAAGCATCACCATTGATTACACAGACTCGCGTTGATGACTCGATCGAATTGCGAGTCGGAACCGTTGGACGTGTGCTTCCTGGCATTGAAGCGAAAATCGTTGATCCCGAAACGGGCCGCGACCTGCCTCCGCTGCACTCCGGAGAACTCTGCTCTCGCGGCCACAACACGATGATTGGCTATTTCCGATTACCTGATAAGACGGCAGCTGCGATCGATAAGGATGGCTGGCTGCATACCGGTGACTTGGCTCTGCAGGAACCTAATGGTTATTTCCGAATCACCGGTCGCTTAAAGGATCTAGTCATTCGAGGAGGAGAAAATATCTTTCCTCGTGAAATCGAAGAGGTGCTTTATCAGCATCCAGCGGTTAAAGATGTACAGGTCATCGGAGTACCCGATCGCAAATTCGGTGAAGAAGTAATGGCTTGGGTCGCCTTGCGTGAAGGTCAGCAAGTAACAGCGGACGAACTAAAAGTGTTTTGCAAATCGAAACTCGCATACTTCAAAGTGCCAAATTACTGGAAGTTCGTTGAAAGTTTTCCAACGACTGTAACAGGCAAGATCCAGAAGTATCGTATGCGGGAAATCAGCATCGTCGAGTTGGGATTGCAAGATGTCGCCAGCATCGAAACCGCTTGATCGTTTACGAATCTGTGTTAAGCCAAGATGGTGGTCGCTTTTCAAGAAACGCACGCAGGCCCTCAACCGCTTCGGCGCTCTGGCGAGCCCTAAGATGTTCCTCAATCGCTGACTCTTTATGCGAGCCTTCATGTTTTTGGCGATTGGGTTCGTAAAGATGCTCGATCAGCAGCTTTGTATCGACAATCGTTTGAGGACCACCGGCAAGAATACCGTCAGCCATGTTCATCGCCTCAGCCAATAAAGCTGGAGGATCTACAACACGTTGAAGCAAGCCAATTTGCTGAGCCCGCTGCGCATTAATGGTATTTCCGACCAGAAATATTTCTCGCAGATCTCCTTCGCGAACCTTGGCTTTCATCACCTCGCTGATCAGAGCCGGCAAGAGACCTCTGCGGGCTTCTGGAAATCCTATTTGTACATCGCTCGCGCCAACAGCCATATCGCATGCAGCCATCAAGCCTGCGCCGCCAGCGTAAGCACCTCCATGGACAGCGGCAATCGTGACCAGTGGTGAGTAACGCATCGTAGCAAGCGTGCCGGCCACACAACGAGCTGATTCAGCGACCAAATCGGCTTGAGTTGCTTCG
>JBEGUT010000612.1:0-3191 GCA_041178745.1 Planctomycetota bacterium
CCTCTTTGGCACGACTCTTCAATTCAAAGTGACTTATCTCGGCGATCGATGCTAATGCTTCGCCGCGAAATCCGAGGGTGTGGATATCGAATAAATCATCGGCTGTCACTAGCTTGCTAGTAGCATGACTGGCTACTGCGAGCGGCAATTGCTCGATCGAAATTCCGCAGCCATCATCACTGACCCTGACTAGTTCAAGGCCACCTTTTTCAACCGCGAGTTCAACTCGGCGCGAACCGGCATCTACGCTATTTTCGAGCAATTCCTTGACGACACTCGCGGGACGTTCAATAACTTCCCCAGCGGCAATTTTATTGACTAAGGCTGGTGGTAACTGTCGAATTGTAGGCATGTCGCGCCTCCTGCTAATTATTCTTCGTCGTGCTCGCTGCCAGAATCCTCGATGGCTATTTGTGGGCCATGCCCTTCCTCTTCACGATACTTATCGAGTTTGCGATAAAGCGTGCGGGCTCCTATTTGCAGTATGCGGGCAGCCTCTTCCCGATTACCGCCTGTCATCTGCAAAGTCTCAAGAATTGCCCATTTCTCGATGTCATGCATCGGCTTCCCGAGCAAAGTTGACTGCGATGACAACTCTTTGAGACCCCCATCTCCTGCGCTAGCCATTACCTCATGAGCTTGCTCCATATCGAGCAACTCTGGTGGCAGATCGTCTAGGTCAAGCAATCCATCGGTATCTAAGACAACCATCGTCTCGACAAAATTTCGTAGCTGCCGAATATTACCGGGCCAGTCATAAGCATAGAAGCGACGAGTAACTGCCGTCGAAAAATTGCATGTCTGCTTCGCATGTCTTTTGATAAACATTTTCTTGAAATGATCCATCAACGGGACAATATCATCCCGACGTTCGCGAAGCGGCGGTAAATGAACCGTAACGACTTTCAAACGATAATAGAGATCGTTTCGAAACATTCCCTCTTTGACAAGTTGCTCTAAGCTACGATTTGTGGCCGACAACAATCGCACATTCACTTTGATAGGACGATTGTCACCGACTCGTGTAATTTTATGTTCTTCCAAAACTCTGAGCAGTTTGATCTGAGTACTCATCGGCATATCGCCCACCTCGTCGAGGAAGAGCGTTCCACCGTTAGCATATTCGAAAGCACCGACTCGATCGGTTACCGCATCTGTGTAGGCACCCTTAATGTGTCCAAATAATTCACTCTCAACGAGATTCTCTGCGACAGCCCGAGTATTCAAAGCAACCATTCGCTTCGCCTTGCGTGGGCTGTTTTGGTGAATCGCCTGCGCAATCATCTCCTTGCCAGTACCACTTTCGCCAGTGATTAAAACCGTTGCGTCCGTGGGTGCGATACGCTTCAAGCGATCAATGACCTGCTGCATCCGATCGCTTACAAAAATAATTCCTTCGAAGCCAAACTTTTCATCCAGCCGTTGGCGCAATTCCGTATTCTTTTGTCGTAATCGGATTGCCTCAACAGCCTTGCTTGTAACCGCCCGCAGGCGTCCCGGTGTGATCGGTTTTTCCAGAAAATTAAAAGCCCCATGCTGCATCGCCTCTACAGCCTTTGGAACCGTAGCATGACCGGTGACCATGATCACTTCACAATCAGGCAAAACCTTTCTAGCCTGGGCAAGTAACTGCATACCATCAACATCGTTCATCACTAAATCGGTGATGACGACATCGTAGGTATTTTGATCAATCATTTGCGAACCTTCAGGCCCGCTCGTCGCTACGCTACAGCGATATCCAACGCGTTCGAGGCTTTCAGTCATCGCGCGCGCGTGAGCCCGATCGTTGTCGACGATAAGGATTGAATATTGTCCAGCGTCAGCTTCCGCCTCTGCTGAAGGTGTGTAGTCCGAATCGACCATTCCCGAACTCTCCCATTCCCGCCTCACGGAAAGGCGGAAAACGTGCTATATTAAAGAACTGCCAGGGGGGTAACACGACCCGTATCGGGTACGTTTAACACCGCCCTGAACACACCATTATGGTGGGTGCGTTTTTGCGACCCGTTATTGTAACAATTTTTTCTAGGTTTGGGCGACTGGAATGACCGTCTATTGTCGGGGTGTACGTGGGGCGACGACCGTTAAAGAAAATACCAAAGAGGCCATTCTGCAGGCGACTCGGCAAATGATGGCGTTGTTGATCCGCCGAAATCAGATCGAGTCGACGGACGTGGCAAGTGCTACTTTTACGGTAACCAAGGATATCAATGCCGAATTTCCTGCTTTGGCGGCACGCCAAATGGGCTGGCTGGAAGTTCCATTACTTTGCGGCTACGAAATTGACGTCCCGGGATCTCTACAGAAATGCGTTCGTGTGCTGGTACTCTGGAATACTCCCAAGAAACAGTCAGAAATCCAGCATGTCTATATCCACGATGCTGTTCGTTTGCGACCCGACCTGTGTAAACTTCCCCCCGTGGACTGGCAGGAGTTAGAAAGTTGGATTCAAGAACAAATGGCAAGCAAGAGTCCCTAAACACTTGAGCCACTCCTTTTGCGGCTGCGACTCATGAGGTTGATTGGCAGTAGCCCGCTTGTCGGTAAGTGGCCCACTGGTCGGTAATAGGAGTCGAGCAATGCAGTTAACATGGAAACCGAGTGTTTCGTCGAGCGCCCTACATGCTGCCGAAATAGTAGCCAGCGGCCGATCCTTATTAAACAAACAATTGCACTCAGCTCTTGAGAACATCGCACCAGCGGTTCAAGAAATTGCTTCAAGCTCTTTGATTGGTAGCGACCGCTTTTGGGATTGGCTCATTGGCCTTTCGTGCGAGCACGAGAATAACATTCAGCTTGCTGAACGCGTTATAGCCAAGGCCTACAGTGGCAATTCACGAACAGGCGATGCAGTTAGCCGTTTGGCAAAACAAATCGCGGCCGCCGAAGAAGCATTGCTGGATTCGATTCCTCGAGTGAAAGAGGAAATACCGCTGCGAATCCGTCCTCTACAGGAATTATGGGACTCTTATGGAGCGGGCTTGCTGATCGAAATTGGACGATTAGCCGATCCATCTTTTTTGGTCAAAGAAGCACTAATCATCCCAGTACTACCAGTCGTGGGTGGCCATGGTGGAGTGTTGCTGCAAAGTAATCGGATCTGGATTGAAGCGGTATTAACTAATCCCAACCCGACGCTACCGGAAGTTGTACGCTTAGCGTGGCTATTATCGCAACTCGAAGCTGAT
>JBEGUT010000613.1:0-3189 GCA_041178745.1 Planctomycetota bacterium
AATGCGTGCCTACTTGCCGCCGAGAAGTCGTCCCTCTCACCTGCATGCGTTGCTCGTTCAGTTAGCAACGGCTGAGTGTGGTGGCGAAACGAAACTAGCCTCAGTGATTGAATCGTTAGCTGGAAAGATCGGTCGTCGAGCCGTTGTATTTCTGATCTCCGATGGCTTTGATCAGGCCGATTCCTTGCTAAAGACTCTTCAGCGAATTCGGCAAGCTCCTAACGAAGTTGTGTTCTTTCAGATTTTGCATCCTGATGAACTCGATTTCCCATTTTCTACACGAACGCAATTTCGCTCGCTTGAAACCGCTGGTCATGAACGCTTGCTCGATCCCTATGCGTTTCGTTCGCAATACATGAAGAATCTGGAAAAGTTTCAAGCGACACTGAAGGAAGGTTGCAAAGAGAACCGAATCTCGCTTGTCACTTGTACCACCGAGCAATCACCGGCAGAAATCCTCGCACAATTCATTGCCCAGCGAGGTACTGCGTGATGGGATTTCTTAATGCCTGGTTGTTGCTCGGATGTCTGGCTTTTGCGGTTCCATTGATCATCCACCTGCTGAATCGATCGAAATTTCAAACGGTCGAGTGGGGAGCGATGCATTTACTAGAGAATATCGAATTGCAAAATGCCAAACGGATTCAATGGCAAGCAATTCTGTTGCTATTATTGCGCTGTTTAGTCCCGATTGTGCTGGCCATCTGTATGGCAAGACCCATTTGGAATTGGTGGACGGGATCGGCTTCTGGAGGATCCTCTGCCACGATGATTGTTGTTGATGATAGTTATTCCATGCAAGCTACAGCGGAAGCGATCGGATCCCAATTAAATACTCCCCAGGCGACAAATACGTCATGGGGAAAGGCGATCGAGGCGAGTAGAGAGTTAGCAACTGGCGTGGGGGCGAAGTCTTCCAAGTCGGTTATCGCGATGGGGGGGGCACCGCGCAATCTTACCGAGGGAACAAGTTATGATCTTCGTCCAATCTCAAGGCAGCTCGAGCGATTGACACCAAGCAGTTTAGCTGCCAAGCCTGTTACTGCATTACAAATGGCGCTCGATGCACTTGCCAAGACGCAAGAACCTTACCGTCAAGTGGTTATGATGAGCGACTTTCAGAAACAGGATTGGCTCGATATCCCAGAAGAAACATTATCATCTCTGCGTGAGCAGATGAAGGGAATGAAAGTTCCTGTGCATTTACATTTTTTCCCAATCGCGAGTCGACAAGAAAGCAATCTCTACATTGCTTTTGATGCAACTTCGTCGGAAATAACGACTGCTGGCGAACCGGTCGAACTTCGAGGGGTCGTCTTCAATGCAGGAAGCGAAAAAGCAAATGCCGTTGAAGTTAAGCTGCGTATTGATGAAGCAGATGTCGCTTATAAGAAACTTGACATCGCAGCTAATTCTTCCGCCCAAGTCTCGTTTATCATTACCTTGGACAACCCAGGTAGTCATCAAGCGCAATTGCAAGTGAATGATTCTTCAGCAATTAATGCAGATAATGAAGACCGTTTTACGATCGAAGTATTACCGGTACAAAGAATTCTGTTGGTGGAACCCAATCCTACCAGACCGCTACTGGAGACTGAGACTGGTTTCTTGCAGTTGGCTTTGCAATCGACTATTCGTGATGACGAGAAAACTCCGGGCATCGAATTGGTACGCACTCCTAGTGATCGACTTAACAATACATTGATTGAAAATGCCGATATGATTGTGTTGGCTAACGTTCCCAAGCTGCCTGATCCAATGGTGGAGAGTCTCGCAAAGAGAGTGGAACAGGGAGCCATTTTGAGTATTTATGGTGGTGAGCAAACCGATCGAAATTGGTATGCCGAACGATTTGGTGATCAAGCCAAAGCCAAGTTATTGCCCTATCGTTATGAGGAACCAACTGCAGTTCCGGAGAGTCAGAAAAATGGCGATGCTGCGCAACCCCCGCCCCTCTTTACATTCGCTTCTGCACCCTACACAGATCCTGCTCTACAGTTATTTAATAGTCCACAGCAAGGACGACTCGATCAAGTCACAATAAAACGTTGGCATCGTCTTAGTCCCTGGAAGACCGACCCTGCAGCAAGCCCCAATGTCAATGCGGATGGGAAATTAGTTTCTGTCACCGCGAATAACCAAGCAGATAAAGCGATTGAAGCGGAAGTTGCTGAGATTGTTATCGGTAAACCGGCGGTTGTGCTCGGACTGAAGACCGGTGAGCCGATACTGGTATCCAAGAAGTATGGCAAAGGAACCGTTTATCAATGGGCCATTCCTTGCAACGATGCTTGGAGCGATTTACCGGTGCGTCCAGCTTACGTTCCCTTGATGCAAAGGCTACTGCTATTCGCGCGAGCCTCAGCCATTCCTCACACAACTCTCAAATCGCGATCCGAATCGCAATTCAACCCATTGACGGAAAGCGAGCTACAATCACTTGCCGCTAAATTGGGTGCGACGATCGAAAAATCGCCGAAAACATTCCTGCAGCGTGAATCGGATCGTCGTGATGGCAGAGAGATTTGGCGTTGGCTACTTATTGGACTTGTCGCAATTCTCTTCGGTGAACTTTTCCTCGAAAAACGATTGACTCGAGGTGGACGATGACCGAATTCCGTTTCCTTGGTTCCTTACCAGTTCCCCTAGGTCTATTGATTGTTGTGAGCCTGGCCGGTCTCGCTTGGTGGATGTATCGCCGCGAGGTTTATGATTTTCCAAGTCCCTATCGCTGGTTGCTCCCAACGCTTCGATCCCTGGCGATCGCACTGGCGCTGTTGATGTTGCTTGAACCAACGTTGCGGACGCGTTACTACGAAGGAAACCCTTCACGGTTGCAAGTGTGGTTAGATGGAACTCAAAGCATGCAGGAGACCGATGCTGGAGTTGGCGTGAAACAATCATCACCTTCTCGCTACGAGCGTGCTGTGCAGGCGATTGCCGGAGGAGACTCACCGCGTTTGGAAAAGTGGATTGAACAAGGTGATGTAACCGTAAGTCGATTCGGTGGCGACAGCACGACCATTCTTTGGCAAAGCACTCTCAGGCAACCCGCTGAGATACCCAATCAACAAGACATCTGGTCACCGGCGCGCTGGCTCTCACCAACGTCACTTGGAAATTTGCTCCTTCGAGAGCGATTGCGGCATTCGGGTGATCCATTGACGCAAACCAGCAACACCGAAGTGA
>JBEGUT010000614.1:0-3184 GCA_041178745.1 Planctomycetota bacterium
TAGCGTCCCAGAGAAGTTTCGGAATCGACTGCTCTACAAGCACAACCCACAAGTAACCTTGATGCGAACAACACCGGAGGAGAATCGAGAAATCGCTCGCTGGATTGCCAAGAAACTCAACCGATCCACGAGTCCACTGCGTCTATTGATTCCTGAGAAGGGTGTTTCGATGCTCGATGCGGAAGGACAGCCCTTCTACGATCCGATTGCCGACGAAGCGTTATTCAGCGAACTGCAAAAACAGCTAAGTTTGGAAAATGGTCGCCAACTGATACGCTTGCCATACCATATCAATTCAACTCCATTCGCTGAAGCATTAGTGCGAAATTATTTGGAGCTTGCGGGACACCAATAGATAACGTCAAGACGGTAAACAGATACCAGGACAACATCGCTTGCACGGTATCTCAATCTTCTTCAAGCGCTAACGCAATATGCTAAGGGGCTGATATGGAACTTGATCCACATGACAGCCCCCCAATTCACCAGTTTTTTGAAGAATTTGCTCAATGGTGAGCAGAGGTTACCGGTTCATCTTTACCAGTCGCTTGACGAACCAGCAGTCCGATGGTTAATCCCTGTACCAGAATCGAGAACACCACAACGATGTAGGTGATCGATAGGATCAACTCGCGAGCGTCAAAATCCGCTGAAGCGGATGCCAGTTTCGGTAGTGCTAATGCTAAAGCGACCGAGATACCTCCCCTCAAGCCACCCCATGTGAGAATGCGAATCGTAAACTTGGGATAGGCAATCTTCTGCCGAATGATACCGATGGGGATCGAAACGGCCACGAATCGTGCAAAGAGCACAACCGGTATCATCAACAGTCCAGCCACCAGAGCGCTCGTTGTGAAATTAAGAATGAGCAACTCCAGTCCGATCAAAACAAATAGCACTGCATTGAGAAACTCATCGATCAATTCCCAGAACTGATCGAGTCGTTCGTTGGTTTTAGTGGACATACCAAAATTCCGACCATGATTGCCAAGTACAAGACCAGCGACGACCATTGCGATTGGGCCACTTAAATGGAGGCGATGGGCAAGAGCATATCCAAGAGCAGACACCGCAAATGTGACAAGTATCTCGACCGGATAATCATCGATTGCGCGTATCAATTGAAATGCAAGGAGACCTATTACTAATCCGAATATCATCCCGCCTAGAACTTCCTGAGCAAAGATCGACAGGAACTGAGACCATTCGAAGCCATGTTCACTACTAGCCAGTTCCGTGAGACTGACAAAGAGTACAACAGCCACTCCATCATTGAACAAGGATTCTCCCGTGATAATCGTTCTTACAGGAGCAGGAGCATGAGACTGCTTCAGAATCGCTAAAACTGCGATCGGATCGGTGGGGCTGATAATTGCACCGAGAAGCAGACAGTAAAGGAAGTTCATCGGCATGCCGACAAACTTGAAGGCGAACCAGGAAATCAAAGCGATCAAAAATGTCGAGATCAGGGTTCCGACAATGGCCAGCGAAGCAATTCCCCATTTATGCGATTTCAAATCATTGAGATTAACATGTAGCGCACCGGCGAAAAGGAGAAAGCCGAGCATACCTTCAAGCAACGTCTCACTGAAGTTGACTTCACCAATCAATTCCTTCGCCTGCCTTCCGACTTGAGGCGAAAATGTGCCTGCGATAAGCAAAAGGATTGAGAACAACAGCGAGAGAACCATCAGGCCGATGGTAGTGGGTAGCTTAAGCCAACGACTGTTTATCCATGCAAACAATGCAGAAATCGTGACCAACGCTGCAATCTGTTCGAAGAGATTGAGATGGAGATGTGCCATAGTATTTCCGCGATGTTCTCTTTGAAATGCACCGTTTATCTGCTCGATGGGCTAGGAGATAAATTCAATTGGCTACGGCATGTGCTATCAGACCGGTTATTGCTTGATCGCATTCCTGCCAGTACTCTTTCTTTCAATTCCTTACCCTTCCATGCAATGCCTCGGAAATAGTTATCTTTCGAGACGCTGCTGATCGACTCTCCATTTTAAACCCACTTAAGCCTATGGGTAGAGAGTCGGTCAGGTGGGAAGAATGGTAAAGTTTTTTATTTTATTTTTGGTCAATTGAAGAAGAATCTTATGGCCGCCATGACACGTTCTGCGATTCTGAAGAAGCTGTATGACAAGCGAAGTGCGAAGCTTCCGATTATTGGAGGTGGAGCAGGGACGGGGATCAGCGCGAAATGTGAAGAAGCGGGCGGTATCGATCTGATTGTGATTTATAACTCCGGGCGATTTCGCATGGCGGGACGAGGTTCGCTTGCCGGATTGATGCCCTATGGAAACGCTAACGAGATCGTGCGCGAGATGGCGAAGGAAGTGCTAACAGCGGTAAGCCATACGCCGATCTTAGCGGGTGTCTGTGCGACGGATCCATTTCTCTTGCGGGATCACTTTCTTAGTGAACTGAAACAGATGGGCTTTGCGGGAATCCAAAACTTCCCGACGGTCGGCTTGATCGATGGTATGTTTCGCGCCAACCTTGAAGAGACTGGAATGGGCTATGCGATCGAAGTGGATTGTGTTGCCGCAGCAAATCGACTCGACTTACTGACGTCACCTTACGTCTTCGATCCTGAGCAAGCGGCGGAGATGACTCGAGCAGGAGCCGACATCATCGTTGCGCACATGGGCTTGACCACCAGTGGAACAATCGGCGCTCAAACAGCGCTAACCTTAAAGGATTGTGTCTCGAAAGTCGGAGCGATTCAGGATGCCGCGCGATCGGTTCGTTCCGATGTGATTGTTCTGTGTCATGGTGGCCCGATTGCGATGCCGGAGGATGCGCAGTACATGCTCAACGAACTCAGGGATCTCGATGGATTCTACGGAGCGAGTTCAATGGAGCGCTTGCCGACTGAAGTAGCGATCAAATCGCAAGTGGAGAAGTTTGCTCAGATCACACGAGATTGATTTATTGCCTCACGAACGATGATCTGGAGATTTCTCAGTGTCCGCGAATCCAACCTTCCGTTAATCGCACATACTTCATCGTTTTACCCTCGTCGACAAAGTAACTGTAAACGATATGCAAATCCCCATCTTTGCCTTGAATGATCGATGGGTAGTGAAAGGAACCTTTCGGTTGATCTTCCAACGCGCGCCGTATTTTCCAAGTTCGACCTTCATCCTCAGAAAGCAGCAGCGATAGTCGATTG
>JBEGUT010000615.1:0-3176 GCA_041178745.1 Planctomycetota bacterium
GACAACGCCCATATATGCTTGTTCGCATGCCGCAGTTCGGAGAGGCAGCAAAGGATCTTACATCCCATTGGATAAAAACGGATCTAGAGGCTGAAGAAAATCCAAAGGTAACCAACGATGCTTCTGAAGAAGCGGAGTTTAGACTCTTGGCTACGGGAAGACAGCTATCCGGTATCAAGGGGTTGGCGTGTGTGCAGTGCCATACCTTCGGAGGTGAACGAGCGCTGGGCATTCAAGCAATCAATTTACTGACAATGACGCAGCGACTTCGAGAATCATGGTTTCGTCGGTATATGCTTGAACCGACTCGCTATCGACCAGGAACTCGCATGCCTGCGAGTTTTCCTGAGGGGAAGAGTGTTCTAACCTCTGTTTTTGATGGCGATGCGGATCGACAGATCCATGCGTTGTGGAAATATCTAGAGCAGGGAAATAGAGCGGCGATGCCCGAAGGACTCCAACGAAATCAAATTATTTTGGAGCCTAAAGACCGCCCTATCATTTATCGCAATTTCTTTGAGAGCATGTCGGCTCGCGGAATTGCGGTAGGATACCCTGGAGGATTAAACCTCGCCTGGGATGCTGAAACGATGAACATGGCATTGATTTGGCATGGGCAATTCATGGATGCGAGCATGCACTGGCGCGATCGGGGTGTAGGTCGACAACGGCCGCTTGGCGACCACGTCTTACTACTGGAAAAAAATGCTCCGATCGCCGTGCTCGAAAAAGAAGATTCGCCATGGCCAATGTCAACTCAAAAAACAGAAGGCTACTATTTTCAAGGGTATCGTTTGAATGTTAAAGGTGAACCGACTTTTCGATATCGACTTGGTGATATTGAGGTTCTCGACTATCCCACCTCTGTGGCCAAGAACGAAACAGAACCTGCTTTGCAGAGAACATTTACGCTCATCAACAAATCGTCGGATGCTGCGAAACAAAACTGCTACCTACGATTGAGCGTGGGTAACAAAATCGAACCATCCGGTGATGGTCGCTGGAAAGTCGACAATCGCTATGAGATACGCGTCCCCGTGAACCTAGCATCGGCGGTGAAGCTCCGCCCCTCGGAAGGAAAACAAGAACTGATTTACTCCGCTGGTCCATTATCAGCCAATGCGACGGAAATAACTTACGAGATTCATTGGTGATAAACCAAACGATCGGACTAACTTGCGTTTTGTGATGCTCTCGAAATTAAAAAACTAAAGCCATTTAAATCATCAGGTAACTCGCTTCTATGCTCGACTTTACCACTATCAAAGCCAACGCTTGCGTTCCTCCGAAACTCGGCTGGATATCAGTTGTAAATCCTCAAACATGCCGTTTCTTATTGGCGATCGCTGTTTGCCTTTCGCTCGGGGATACTCTTTCCGCACAACAAGAATCGAAGATTCCGACAGAGGCCGACTACTACAAGATCGTATCTTTTGAGATTCCCGAAGGAGTTGAACTGGAAGCGACTTCCTTTCAGAAGTTGGACGATGGTCGAATGGCAGTCTCCTCGCGGCGAGGTGAGATTTGGTTGATCGAAGATCCCTTATCTGAGAAAGTAGCAGCAGCCAATTTCAAACGATTCGCTCATGGACTTCATGAACCCATAGGTATGACATTGAAGGATAATTGGCTCTATGTAACTCAACGACCTGACGTTTCGAGACTGCGAGATAGCGATGGAGATGGTGAGGCAGATGAGTTCGAGGTGGTAGCAGATGGTTGGCAAATCACAGGTGACTACCACGAATATGCGTTTGGCTCCAAGTTCGATCGCGATGGAAATATTTGGGTTGCACTCTGTTTGACAGGCTCATTTGGAAGCGATGCTCTTTATCGCGGCTGGGCAGTGCGAGTATCACCCGATGGACAAACCATTCCATCGACTAGTGGGGTTCGCTCACCAGGTGGTGTCGGCATGAACGCAGAGGGAGATATTTTCTATACAGACAATCAAGGGCCATGGAATGGTACGTGCGCCTTAAAGAATCTTATGCCAGGAAAGTTTGTCGGTCATCCCGGCGGTTTTCGCTGGTATGATCAAGCGAAAGAGTGGATGGGAAACAAGCCGGTTGAGCCGAAGGATGGCAGTCGCTTTGTTGTAGAAGCGGATCGCATTCCAGAATACGAACCACCTGCGATCCTCTTTCCTTACGGCAAGATGGGTCAATCAGCAGCTGGAATCACCTGCGATACAACCGGCGGAAAATTCGGGCCCTTTACCAAACAGATGTTTGTTGGCGATCAAACTTTCAGCACGGTGATGCGCTGCTCTTTGGAAAAGGTCAAAGGGCACTATCAAGGTGCCTGCTTCCCCTTTCGCGAAGGACTTGATTCTGGTGTTGTCGGTTTGGAAATGCACCCCGAGGGAAAGATGTTTGTCGGCGGCACCAATCGTGGCTGGGGCTCTCGAGGTGGCAAGTCGTTTTGTGTCCAACGGCTTGATTGGACAGGCAAAATACCTTTCGAGATTTTGGAAATGAAGGCCCGTCCACAAGGATTCGAACTGGTCTTCACACAGCCGGTTGATGCCGCGACTGCCGGTGACGTAGGATCTTATGAAATGAAGTCTTTCACTTATATTTTCCAGGCTTCCTACGGTAGCCCAGAGGTTGATGCGACGACTCCTAAGATCACATCCGCCAAGGTTTCTGCCGATGGCCTTCGAGTCGAATTGTCTGTTGAAGGTTTACAGCGAGGCCACATTCATCACCTGCGCTCCATGGGAGTTCGCTCGAAAGAGAACCTTCCGTTACTGCACAATGACGCTTATTACACACTGAATTACATCCCAGAATCTTGACTCGTTCCTTTCCAATTTCTGTGATAGTAAAAGCGTTTTAAGCGATTCATCTTCCCACAGATTTGGTCCGAAGGCCTCCCAAGCTACAGGCGCCGAATGGGTATTGGCAAGATCGTTGCCGGGTAGGATGACCGCTGATTGCGTAAATATTCACCTGGCAAAGCAGCCTGCATTTTGGCTGAGAATGACCACTCCCTTGGTGCGAGAATCGTTACAAACAGACATTGCTCAACCCCACCTCCCCGTTTTTCTCAGAAAAACTTCTCTCATTGACGGTTGGCGGTTCTTTTTTAACAATCGAAGGATGCTTTCGGAGATGAGCCTGCGAATTTCGCGGTAGAATTAGCGTAGGATATCGATCCGGAGTTACTTTTTT
>JBEGUT010000616.1:0-3176 GCA_041178745.1 Planctomycetota bacterium
CGATATGGTCACTATCGGCTACGATGAGTTATCTTTTTTGGCCGTTTGCTTGGTTGATGGGAATCGCGACGGACGAATGTTTAGAAGCAGGTCGGTTGCTGGGCATCAAGATGGTGACCAACGAGTTCATCGCCTATGAGGAACTTGGCCAACTCATACGAGCCGATGGTGGACCGAGGATCAGCGAAAGAACGGCTCGTATTATGACCTATGCCCTTTGCGGTTTCGCCAACTTCAGTTCGATTGGCATTCAAGTAGGAGGTATCGGTGGCTTAGCACCTGATCGAAAAAAGGACCTAGCTAAACTCGGCCTGCGGGCGATGATTGGTGGCACAATTGCCTGCCTGATGACCGGTTGCTTCGCCGGGATCTTCATCGCCTAAGCTATTACAAATCGATGAATGATCACGCAATTATTGATTGTCTGGTGTTAGATATTTTTTCTAGGCACAATCTTAACTGCGAGTTGCTTACTCGAAAAACACTTCTTGACCATTGATCACTACGCGAAAGCGCGCGATGCGCAAGAATCGCCCGACAAACACTTCGACCATCCAGTCCGCATCAGGTTGGCCCGGCGAAGTCGGGGCGCGGAAGTGTATGAAACGTTGAAACCAGATCCACGTGATGCACCACCAAACGGTTTTGCCGTTCAGTCTTATTCGTTGCCGAAAGTTGATGCCTGAGTATTCAAGCTTCCAACCTTTTTCGCCGGGGCTGATGACCTCTCGCTCCAGCAAGCCACGATACACACAGACGGGTTCACCATTTTCCTGAGCGCGCAGCTCCTTGCGCAGCGTGTCGATATCGGTCGATGTTTTGGGAGGTGCGAAGGGATTAGAGGATGCATCCATAAATATTTTGGCTCGATGAAGCTTTCGAGTATACGGCGTTCATCGCTCGCAGTGCGCTGAATCAATCTTCTGTCCGCCCTTAGGATACTTTATCAGCAGATACATTTCGTGCCGCAATTCCCGATTGCGTTAACAAAATGCGATTATCGCGGTACGCTCGAGACGTCAGAGCTATTCGCTTTTCTGGAGGCCGTAAAGAGGCATATGGCGATAGTAAACTTCGAGGCAATAAAGGCAAAGGCATGTCACATAGAGCCGTCCACCAGGAGCGGCAAATGCATCTCCACTCGGATCCCAGCTGCCTGCTAGGTTGCCACTTTTCACTTGATTAGCGGGTAGTTCAACTCGCATCACTTCATTCCATTCCTGCCATGGATCTCCTCCCAAATGATGCAACACTTGAGTTGCGTAATACCAGTAGTAAACGCTTTTCTGCGGATCTTTCCAAGTTATCTTACGATCCAGTAAAGCTTGAGAACCTTGGAGCAGCTTCGGATTATCCCTTTCCCATCCCAAGTATTCTCGCGATAACAATCCTTCGGCTGTCATCGATACCGAAGGGTGTACGTCGAAGTCTTGATAGGTATAAAGTGCACCACCTTCCTTTTGAACGCTATCGAGAAACTTACCGATTTTGAAGAAGACATCCGAGTCGACCGAGATACCTGCCATGCGTGCGCTCATCAAAGCCATCACGTACCAGCCGGTTACCGAGAGGTCTTGATCCTCACGCGGTTCGTATCGCCAACCACCCTTGGTGCTTTGTGCTTCAATGGCAAACTTAACAGCCTTTTGGGCTGGCTCAAGCAATTTGCTGTCTCGAGTAAGACCATAGAGTTCGCAGACAGCGATGGTGGCTTGAGCATGAGCGTACATTTTTTGTCGGCCCGGTGATGCAGTTGCCAAGAAGCCATCTTCACGCTGTTGCGAAATTAGAAATTGAATTCCTTTGTTGACGACATCGGCGTACTCGCCAGTGACATGAGTATTGCCGGCTCCCATGAATGCGAGCAGAGCCATGGCGGTTGCGGCTGGAGTATCTTCATTGGTTGCCCCATCTTTGTAGGGCATCTTCATACTCCAGTTTCCTTTGAGCTGTTGATTTCGTTTAAGCCATTTCAGTCCCAGTGAGACTGCGTCTTCGGTATCGCCTGTTCCACCAAACGCTTTTAGTAGTGCTCCTTTCAAGGCGCCGCTACGTCCCGCGAATCCTCGTTTGACGGCCACTTCTTCCATTTTGACCGTTGACCCGATATCCATTTCCGGTATGGCATCCAGATCGGTAGGTTTTGAGACTTCGACTGTTGAGACATCGACACCGCTGATATCGGGAGCGGTTTGCCCGACGACACCGATTTCGAATTCGGTGCCATCCTGCCCCCCGCCATCGAAGCTAGCGTTGAGCATGATGCCTTCGCGAATTTCATTTTGAAATTGGAAGGCTGCGAGGATGAGAAAAAGGGCGATGTGCACGATGGTGCTGATAAGCCAGGAAGGGGTTTTGCGACTTTGAGCGATCGCTTCGGCCGCTTTTTCAATCATCGATGCGTCATCTTCTGACGGATCGTCATCGATTTCTTCGACTTCCTCGACCTCCTCCACAGGTTCTGCTCTTTGCCATTGGCTGCGTAGCGACGGCCAATTTTCGTCGGGTACTGGCGGCGGCAGCGAGGGTGGAAGTGGAGGCGTTGGCATGGCTAAATTTTGAAAAGAGAGAGAGCGGCAAGTTTCAAACCTTTTGGCGAGACATCCAGTGCGCCAGTCGAACTTAAATCGCGTTTCTCGAACCAACTGCAATTTGCCCCTAATTCTACCCCTTAGAAGCGGTTGGAGAACGATTTTTGTAATAGGTCGTTGCAAATTTCCCTGGTTTCGGAATGCTTGTCCGGTTGGAGCCGATATTTAGCTGTTATTGCCATTCCCCCTAACCGAGTTCCCTTTCTCCGCAATGGTTTATGATAAATCGCCAAAACCGCTACGATCCGTTTTTTGTTACCGAGATTCCGCGTTGAAACGTGTTCTCAAGTTGGGAAAAAACGTAATAGGGCTGGACTCCAGATTGATTCCCGGTATTATCTTTCTCGCGGGATGGAGCAGCCCGGTAGCTCGCGAGGCTCATAACCTCGAGGTCGTCGGTTCGAATCCGGCTCCCGCAACTCTACCAACCCTGTCAAACTTTGTTTGACCGCTGGGTTAAGTATTTGAGCCGGCGATGGTTCTATGCACTGTCGCCGGCTTTTTTCGTTTTTCTTCGAGGTTTTTGCCGGCTCAAACGCACTTTGGGTCAGTCTTTCGCGGATCTCTGGCTCTCCAAGTAGAGAC
>JBEGUT010000617.1:0-3172 GCA_041178745.1 Planctomycetota bacterium
GCTTTCATTGACGATGTCGAAGCGAGAGGATTGAAGGATAAGATTCTCTTGGTTTGCTGCGGTGAAATGGGACGCTCTCCCAAACTCAACGACAAAGGGGGAAGGGATCACTGGGGTAATTTGGCTCCATTGATGCTCTACGGAGGAGGATTAAAGTCAGGGCAAGTTATTGGGAAATCGGCTGCCGATGGCGGCTCTACCGGTTCAGATCCGATTTATATCGCGGACCTGACAGCGACGATCATGCAGACGCTGATGCACTTGGATCAGGTGCGTCTGATGCGAGGCTTGCCGCGGAATGTGGCGGATGCGGTGTCTACGGGAACCCCTATTGCTGGTCTTTGAAGGGGTTACACCGGTCTTTGACCCCCTTCACAGTGTTTGCTGATTTGGCGCAACCTTCGGGCTTTAGGCTTCACCAGCTTTTTCTTCCATAGTTGAGTCCTTTTAGGGTTTCTTACGGAAGTTGGGGCCATAAATCATTGAATTGGTGGGGAATGTGGTGGCTGGTTTTGTTAAAATAAGTCGATCGTGGTGCAGAAAGTGAAAATTGTTTCCAAACGGTAGATAATTTATAGGCGTTCGTGCATCTTCCTTCTGTTATGGATTCACAAGAAGCGTTTACCAATTCTGTTCGCCAGTGCGCACAGCGCATTCAGGAAAGCGGCGCCGCTGCTCTGGGGGGGCTTTATGACCTTACCTCGATGCGGTTGGTTCGTTTTGCTGCGGCCATTACGCGCAATCAACATGACGCTGAAGATGCCGTTTCAACTGCGCTTCTAAAGGTCGCTGGTCGACCGAGTCTTTTAATTGACTCGGCAAGTCCCTGGCCTTATCTGCTTCAAATGGTTCGCAATGAAG
The DNA here is from genome assembly GCA_041178745.1 of Planctomycetota bacterium. Lineage (GTDB taxonomy): Bacteria > Planctomycetota > Planctomycetia > Pirellulales > Pirellulaceae > JAFLCP01. Next base: position 862 of record JBEGUT010000617.1, read on the forward strand.
CATTGCAGCTGTTGCGTCGCAAGCAGAAGTGGTCCGTGGCCCAAGGATTATTGGATCTGCTAACTTGGTCGAAAGTCGATGAACTGGAACGCGAGGAGTCGATCCGAGCGGTCTGGAAAGCGCTGCGTGAGTTACCTACCGAGCAATCCGAAGTGGTTGTTCTGAAAGTCTGGGAAGGATTCACTTTTCAGCAGATCAGTGACGTGCTAGGAATTCCAGCACCCACGGCAGCGAGTCGATATCGCTATGGTCTTGCTAAATTATCTTCGCTGCTCAAAGAATGCCCCGAGGAAGTGAACTCCCGAGGAGGCCATTCATGAGTAGAGAGTATCCTTATGGAAGCGATTTCGATGATGATTCGTTAGGTCGCGCCGAAGATCTAGAGAGATTATTGCTCGAAGCAGGCTCCTGTATTCGTCCATCGGATGAATTGCGATCAGCGATCCTTGTGGAAGCGCGAGCTAATCAGGACGTGGAAGTTTCTTATGGCAAGTTGGTAAGAAGACTGTTGTCATTGGCAGTCGTTTCTTTTGTCTTGGTCTCCAGCAGTGTGGCGATTGCTGAGCATGTCGATCGGGGAATCGTGAGTCGATCAGCGCAGTTTTCAAGCGAAGCTCTCGAGGAATTTAGGAATGGCCGCGGTGGAGTCGACGAGTACCTCGCTGAAGCGATGAAGCAATGGAAAGAACGCATCGCGCTGAAAATGACGAACTCAGCTCGTTGATCTTTTTCTCTACGCTCGCATAAAAATTTCTAGTACTTGAATAAATTGCTTCATCAGCTGCATCCTACGAGTATCTGTTTTAGCCGTAGGTAACGACCATCTTAAATGCCACTGGATAGGTACCTTGTATGGTTGCAAGCGATTCAAGTAGTTCCGGACCAGCGCCGGTTACTCTGAATGATATTTTGCGTTTCAATGAACAGTTATCATTGGTCGCTGCTTCGGGGATTCCTATTTATCTCGGTTGCTCACCCGAGCTAGTTCCTGAAACGCTTGAGAAAATGGACAAATCGCTTGCGCTGGCAGTCAGTCGTGGTGAGAACATTCAGGATGCGTTGAATGCTGAGGCAACGGCGAACGACGATTATCGTTTGGCTCTAGCGGAATGGGTAACGAGCGGTGGTTCTCTGGAAGCTGCTGACTTGCTCTATCGCAAAGGAACTTGGCGTAATCAGATGACCGACCAAATGCGTCTAACACTTTTGCGTATAGGGATCGTTTGGGGGTTGGCTTCGATTACGCTTCTGACGATGGTATGGAATCTCGAGCCTAAGATCAGAGGGGTATATGATGTTTCCGGCTTAACTCCCGGCCCAGCTTTTCACTGGCTCGAAATGGTCTACCTCTATCGCGGGTGGATCGGTGGAGTGTTTGCAATCATCACATTAATAGGCGTTTTTGATTATTTCCGACTGCGGAAATCTTTGTTTTCTTGGATTCCACTGCGAAAGCAAGTCTTTAAGTTTTTACGGAATGCAGAGACAGCCGAATTGGCGTCGAGCTATATCCAGCACTCGGCAGAGATGCCTGATGGATTGAAAAATGATTTAACCGCGATGCCTCTTGCTCGCTGGGCAAGCCATTACCAAGACTCCAAGGGAGGGGCGGTACAGGCATTGCGATTCGTCTCGGATTATTACCGCGCTCGCTCGCTTAAAAGCAGCAAGGTCAGCAAGTCGCTGGCATCACAATTGATCTATCTTCCAATCGGTGCAACGGTGGTACTTGCGGTCGCGCTGATGCTCTTTATGCCGTTGGTTGAACTGTTGATCACAATTTGCGGCGATGCCTTTCGTTGAGTTAAAGGGTGAGATGGTATGGTGAATCAAGCAACACCCGTTTCAACGGACTATCTGGATACGATCTCAGCAGCGCTCGAAAAGAGTGGTGAGTTACAGAAGTTCATTGAGGCCGCGATGGAAGATGAAGCAACCACGGCAGAACGATCGAAGTTAGGGCAATTCTTGAAGGCTCTACAAGAGGAGAAGTCAGCAACCGTCTGGACCCACAAGCCGGAGTTGGCTGCACTACTTCCAGTCGTGTTGGTGTTTTCGCAGGACCGTCCTGGGACTGATTGTCAGAAATGGAAAGTGCTGAATCATTACTTACTTTCTAACAAGTTGACGTGGATTGAGTTTCTTAAAACTCGCGCCTACCCGATAGTGCTTACCATTTTTGTTTTAGCGATCATCGCTTTTATTGCCTTCAACACACTGCCTATTTTCGAAAGGCTGTTCGAGGAATTTGGTCTGTCACTTCCGTTTGCCTCTCAGGCTGTATTTCAAGTGGGCAGGACGATCCGCACAA
>JBEGUT010000618.1:0-3166 GCA_041178745.1 Planctomycetota bacterium
GGTCTCAAAATCCATTTCGAGAAAAGGTTTGTCGATATATGTTCCCGCATTATTGACAAGGATATCAATCGAGGGAGCGACCGCGATGCTACGTTGGAACAAACGAGATACCGAATCGATCGTTGGTCCTGAAAGGTCACCATCGATCAGCGACACCTTCACGCCATGTTTTTCACAAGCTGTCCGCGTCTCTTCACTGTGATCGTCTAACTGGTATCCATGAATCACCACATCCGCACCAGCTGTTGCCAGGGCGATGGCGATTGCCCGCCCGACACCTTGAGTACCTCCGGTAATCAGAGCGGTGTGTCCGCGCAACTGAATCATGAGTTTTTCTCCTCGATTGGTTTCCATTGGCTGAAAGTTGCTGCTTGCCCAATCCGCTCTTGGTTTTCGTCGTAAAGGTTCCACACAATCGCATTTTCGATAAGAAATCGTTTACCACTTTTTGAGATTCGAATGCCGGAATAATTATCGATATAGCCGAATTGTCGAACCCTTTCGAGTAGCTGCTCACGGTCCGGTCTAAAGTCGGGTTCCGCTGAAAGCCGTGACGGCATTCCCACCATCTCATTCCACGACATTTCCCATAAATTCATCGCAGTCTGATTGGCGAAAATAAATTGCGGGTCAGGAAGGGTGTTGTGAGCTAGCACTACGGCGTTGTGTTGAAAAATTCGATCGGCCACAATCGTTGAATCGTCATGAGGCAGAACTAAATCGTTTCCAAGTAATTTTTTGTAGCTCTGGGCCATTGCTTGGCAAAGATTGGCGATATCCTGTACAGATCTGCCATCGGAATGAATTAATTGATCGATACGAAGGGGACCGTTCATGCATTATCCAGATTCGTTGTGTCGCGGAACAAAGCTGTTTGATCTCAGTGGGAGGGTTGCGATCGTGACCGGCGCATCGAAAGGTTTGGGGGAAGCCATCTCGGTTGCTCTCGCAGCGTCCGGTGCTGATCTGGTTATTGTAAGTCGCAAGCTCGAAGAGATTACGGCCGTAGCACATCATATATCAAAACAGACCGGTCGTCGCGTCATTGGTTTAGCAGGTGATGTTACGCAGCAAAGCGATGTCGCTCGTATTGTGGCTCAATGTATCGAAAGTTTTGGCAAGGTCGATATTCTCTTCAACAATGCCGGGATCAATATTCGAGGACCTATTGACCAGCTGCAACCGGAAGAGTTTCAGCAGGTGATGGCGACCAACGTGAATGGTCCATGGCTCATGTCGCGAGAAGTTGTGCCACATATGAAAAAAGCTCATTACGGACGCATCGTCAATCTCGCAAGCACTCTGGGGATTGTCGGACTAGGAAACCGTACCCCTTATGCCAGTAGCAAGGGTGCCATTGTGCAGATGACAAGAGCGCTTGCACTCGAGTTGGCTGAATTCGGAATTACGGTCAACGCGATTTGCCCTGGCCCATTTCTCACGCCGATGAATGAGCCGATCGCCGAGACCGAAGAGGCGAAGAAGTTTATCGTTGGCGCGGTTGCTTTAGGACGCTGGGGTGAACTGGATGAAATTCAAGGAGCAGCGATTTACTTGGCGAGCCAGTGCAGTAGTTTTTGTACTGGCAGCATGATGGTAGTTGATGGAGGCTGGACGGCGCGCTGAGAATAAAGTCGTTGAACGCTCCGCGGTGTTACGTGAAGCGTCAAAAGATTGTTTCAGGGGGATGCAATTGTTTTGGCGGGCGTTGGACGGCGGAGCCATCCACGACAACGTTGGACGGCGGAGCCATTCACGACAACGTTGGACGGCGGAGCCATCCACGACAATCGAAAATTACTCTTCCGCTAATGTTGCTTCGGATTGCACACTCCAGCGGAGGTAAGCATCTAGAAAGCCTTGTATCTCTCCATCCATCACCGCATGGAAGCTGCCAACTTGAAAACCGGTTCGGGCATCTTTCACCCGTTGATCCGGATGAAGGAAGTAGTTGCGAATCTGAGAACCAAAGCCAACACGGGCTTTGTTCTTGTATTTCTCCATTTGCTCTGCTTCTCGTTTTTCTTCTTCACGTCGAGCCAAGCGAGCTTTCAGCATCTTGTAAGCCGTCGCTCGATTCTTATGCTGACTTCGTTCCGCTTGGCACTGCACGACAACTCCGGTTGGAATGTGTGTTAAGCGAATCGCACTATCGGTTTTATTGACGTGCTGCCCCCCTGCTCCGCTAGCACGGAACGTATCCTCGCGAACATCCTTGTCCTGGATATCGATCACGATCGAGTCATCGATTTCGGGTGATACGTCGACAGCCGCAAAGCTTGTTTGTCGCTTTCCTTCCGCATTGAATGGGCTGATGCGGACAAGGCGATGCATACCTTCTTCACCTTTGAGATACCCATAAGCCATTGGTCCACGCACGGCAATGGTAGCTTGAGTGATCCCTGCCTGTTCGTTGTCTTGTCGATCGAGAAGTTCTGCTTTGTAACCTTGGTGCGATGCCCAGTTGATATACATCCTGAGAACCATTTCCGCCCAGTCATTAGCGTCGACTCCACCATCGCGAGCATGCACGCTGAGGATCGCATCCGCATTGTCGTGAGGCCCGCTGAGAAGCGACTGCAATTCGATCTGATCCGTGATGGTCTCTAGCCTTGCGATCTCCTGCGCAATTTCTTCTTTCATGCTGGGCTCTTCACGAGCCATTTCCAGCAAGCCTTCCAGGTCGGCAGACGAAGCAATAGCGTCCTTGAGAGGTAACGCGACATTTTTCAGGTGCTTTAGTTCAGCGACCTGCTCTTGCGCAGTTTGTTGGTTACTCCAAAAGCTGGGATCGGACATCCTGCTTTCGAGTTCATGGATTCGATTGAGTTTTTGAGCTAAGTCAAAGACTGTCTCGCAGTTGGACCAGTCTTTCGCAGATCGTTTCCGAACGACCCCACAAATCACCACCTTCGCTCATGGAAAAATCCTCAAAGTATTCAAAGTCCGATTAAAACCAGCAGGTTAAGCGGAGGTCTCCCGAGAAGGATGACTACCGCTGGAAGCTGACGTGGAGCCCGCGAGATATCAACAAACATTATTTATAAGGTTAGCATCGGCCTGCAGGTTTGGCCATGCCCAGAAGTAAGACTTAAGATTTCCATTTGTAGTTCGAAAACGGTAAAAAATATTGTGAATACACGGAGTCACGGGGCCTTTGAAGCAT
>JBEGUT010000619.1:0-3165 GCA_041178745.1 Planctomycetota bacterium
CACCGATAATCCATCATTCAATCCAGAGCATTTACTCGGTCAGTATATTCCGCTTCACTACCACCACCACATGCTGCAGGATCAGGATCGAACTCTTTCCTTTCGAAAAGCAATCGAAGCTGTCGTCAGTCCGGGAATGAAAGTGGTCGAACTAGGATGCGGTACGGGCATCCTTTCATCATTCGCCGCCCGACGCGGTGCCAATGTCACATGCATCGAGCGTAACCCTGCCTTGGTCGCTTGCTCAAAGAAATTCAGCAAGCTGAATCACATTGCTGATCGAATGAACGTTATTGAACAAGATGCTACCCATTTCCTCCCTTCGGAACCCGTTGATGTTGTGATATGCGAAATGCTGCACGTCGGCATGCTGCGTGAACAACAACTTGCTGTGATCGAAGCATTTAAACGCAATTACCTGCAGTGTATCGGACTCCCGCTTCCGAAGTTTATCCCTGAAGCTTCCCTGCTTACTATTCAATTAATCGAACAGAACTTTGAATTCCAAGATTACTACGCCCCTATCCCAATATTCCAAAGCCCCGCTGCAGAGACGACTGGAACAAACGAGCTATCCTCTCCACATCGTTACGGCGAAGTTATTTACTCGGAATCTTTCCCTCAAGGCTTTCATTGTCAAAGGAAAATCCGAATGGAACAGTCAGGCTATGTCAACGCTGTTCGACTGCTTACCCAAAATATCCTACACATCGATATCGAGCGATCCGAATCGGTTAATTGGGCGAATCAATTCTTGGTGCTTCCGCTAGAGCAACCATTTGCAGCGTTCAAAGATGAGATGATTCCTATAACTTTTCGGTACCATGGTGGAGACGATTTGGAATCGTTCCAACAAGGCCTTTCGGTTTCTCTACCAGCATCCCGTCGGCAGCTAAGAGCTGCTTAGATCAATAGATTTCGATTACTATCAAGCTTTTTCGCGACACGATCAAACTAGACTTTGAGAAGTGACTTTTCGTTGAGAACAGCTATCCGGACTTTGCTTCGCTCGCTTGCGAATCCTCTTTTATCTCAACCGCAGAGCTTTGCCACCAGGCTGCCAATAAGGCTCCGGAAATACTCATCCAGGGCCCGAAAATAGCCGCTGGTAGCGCTATTTGCGCACTGTTTAGTACCTTTATCGCCAGTCCCGTTGCCATTCCACAATTCTGCATCCCAACCTCAATTGCCACAGTACGTCGCACCGACTCTTCCAAGTTACAGGCGGCGGCTCCCCAATAACCCAGCAGATACCCTAATCCATTGTGTAAAACAGCCGCGAGTATCAGCCATGGGCCGACCTCAAGCAATGCATTTCGTGAGTCGGCAACAATAATCGCAATCACAGCGCTGATACCGAGCATGGAAATCAGGGAAAGCATTTGATCGACCCAAGCCCCACGCAATTTAAGCCATTTCAGTATCTCATTGGCAACCAATCCACCCACAATCGGAATCACAATCATCCATAAGATTGACTCAAACATTGCGAATGCTTTGACTGGCACGATAGCTCCAGCCAACAAACTCATCATCAGCGGAGTCATAATGGGTGATAGCATCGTTGAGCAAGCTGTCATCGTGACACTCAGAGCAACATTACCGCGAGCTAAATAGGTGATCACATTAGATGCCACTCCGCCAGGAGCAGCGCCGACTAATATCATCCCTGCAGCTAACTCTGGAGGAAACCGAAAAATTATTGCCAATGAATAACCCAACAAAGGCATAACGGTAAACTGCAACACGATACCGACCAACACTGCTTTAGGCATCTTGAACACTCTCGCAAAATCTGCAGGCCCAAGAGTTGTTCCCATTCCAAACATGATTACTTGAATAAGCGGAAAGATGAGTTCCGTCGCTTTGAATTCACCCCACTGGCGAAAAAGATCCGGTTTGATCATCGCGAATACGACACAACCTAAAATAAAGGCTGCGAAACCAAGGCCACCATACTTCGATCCCATAACAATTCGCTTCTACACTTTTCTCAAAAAGTATCTTCACCAAAACAATAACGAAATGATTGACTTGCCCTACTTAAAGCGAACTCAATTCTTTGGCAACAATCCCTGTTTTTCTTCCTCAATCCAACGGGCAATTTTTTCTCTGGCCTTTTCAGTTCCCTGCCGATCGAGACAAGCACACCTGGTCCTACGCTGAAGGATATCATCCGCAGTTCTTGCCATTTCGTAACGAAGTCCCCACAACACTTCAATCTTTCGATAGGGAAGGGAATCAACAATCGGTTCAGCCAATTCAGGATACTGCCGCAACAATTGCTCCATCTGCTTCGCTTCAGTTCCATAATATCGTAACGGACAAAACCCTTGCGAATCATGTGTTGAATCTATCTTTGAAGGTGAAGCATCTGCGCCAAATAATTTTAATTTCGAGGTACAACTTGGCAGAGCTTTTATGTCCGAGGTCTTTATCGCAGCATCAATGACATCTTCACCCATTTTTCGATAGGTTGTCCATTTTCCTCCAGTAATCGTTAACAATCCTGATAAGTCATTTTCTATTGTATGGTCGCGAGATAACTGAGCCGTACTCGTTGACTTTCCTTTACGCTGAACCAGTGGTCTAATTCCAACATAGATGCCAAGAATATCCTTTCGAGTTGGCGCCTCCTGCAGATAATCAGCTGCAGTTTCCAACAAAAAGTCAATTTCCTGCTCTTGCGGTTCAGGCTCGTAACTTGGCGTAGAAATCGGTGTATCCGTTGTGCCAATCACGACACGATCATGCCAAGGAATAACGAAAATGACCCTTCCATCTCTCGTCTTAGGAACAATGACCGCCGTCTGCTGGGTCAGAAAACGTTTTGGCAAAACGAGATGAATTCCCTGACTGTAAGCCAACAAAGGCATAGCAGATCGATCTGACCATTTTCGAACTTCATCAACAAAAATCCCCGTTGCGTTAATGACCTTTCGAGCCCTAACTCGAAATGCTTGCCCCGATTCCGAATCCACAAACTCTACGCCGTCAATACGTGACTGGCTTACGGTCAATGAATGAACCGGTGTGTAGTTTAAAACAACAGCACCACGGTCGACTGCAGTTCTTGCCAGAGTGATTGCCAACCGTGAGTCATCAAATTGCCCATCCCAGTAAAGAACACCTCCCCTAAGCGAAGATTTGCGCAAAGTGGGAATT
>JBEGUT010000620.1:0-3165 GCA_041178745.1 Planctomycetota bacterium
TCTCGATGAAGTACGACTGCAGACCAAGGCTCAGTTGCAGCGGTACTGCTACTGTGTGGCAGGAACTGTTGGCATCGCCTGCCTTCATATCTGGGAAGGGCCGGTTGAATCGATTAAACCTCTCGCTATCGATTGCGGTTACGCATTTCAAGTCACCAACATTCTGCGAGATCTACTTGAGGATGCGCAGCGTGGTCGAATCTACTTGCCCGCCGAGGATTTAGAGCGATTTCAATGCGATTCAGCGGCCTGGCTGAAAGGCTCTCCGTCGGGCAATTGGAATCAAATGATCACGGAGTATTTACAACAAGCCGAGAACGCTTTTCAAAGCAGCTGGCGCATCCATGGACAATTACAGGGTGATGGCAAAAGGATGTTCAGCTTGATGTGGCACAGCTACCATACCTTGCTAAAACAGATAGCCCGAGATCCTGGACAGGTTTGGAAACGACGCACTACGGTTCCCTCGTGGAAAAAAGTCATGCTGATCCTTTCTCACTTTGGACCATGGCGATCATGAATTCACCGATCCCCAAACCCAACGCAATCGTACTTGGTGGAGGCCTAGCCGGTATGTCGGCAGCCTGGCACCTTTGTCGCGCTGGTTTTGATGTCCACTTGTTTGAGGCGCGATCGAAACTCGGTGGTCGAGCTGGTTCATTTGTTGATACGTCAACCGGACAAACGATTGACTACTGCCAGCACGTCGGCATGGGATGCTGTACTCACCTCATCGATTTCATCCAAACTCTAGGAGCACAAGAGGATTGGGATCGGCAACATGTGCTTCATTTCTATGGGCCTCAAGGGGAATACGTTCCTTTATCGGCCAGCAGCATCTTGCCTGCACCAGCCCACCTCAATCAGCTTCTCTTAGGTTGGCCCGGGCTGACGCTGCGTCAACGCTGCGAAGTCGCTTATGGTGTATGGCGATTAATGCGAATCGGCTCCGATAGAAAGTGGGACAGCGAGCCTGCCCTTCCCTTCTTGCAGGCGACCGGCCAAAGCCCTTCAACGATCGAACGTTTCTGGAGTACGATTCTCGTCAGTGCTCTAGGTGAAGAAATTTCTCGAGTCGCAGTTGGTCCGATGCGCAAAGTAATTGTGGATGGCTTTCTCGCTCATCGCAAGGCTTACGAAATCCTTGTACCCAAACGGCCTCTGCGCGAGATCTTCAGTGATCGTGCTAAGGAGCATCTCCAAGACGCTGGTATCCATCTCCATTTCAATCGCGCTGCTAAGAAACTTCTGTTTGAAAATGATCGATGCACCGGGGCAGTCTTCAGCGATCAATTTACGGCTCATGCTGACTTGATCATCCTCGCGCTACCATGGTTTCATATCGCGTCACTCGTCTCACCTGATACACCGCTAACCGTATCGAATGTTTTTCAACGCGCCGCACAACTCGAATCGTCACCTATCACCGGTGTGCATCTGTGGTTTGATCGCCCATGGCTCAAGCATCCTCATGCCGCCATCGTTGGTCGGCTATGCCAATGGGTGTTTCGGAGCGCCTGGCTTGGCGATGGTGAAACAATGCCAACAGATTCCGCTTCGAATTCTTCCACAACTATTCCCTCCAGTCACCATCATTACCAAGTCGTTATCAGCGCGTCGCGTCAACTGCCGCGCGGCGATCACGAAGCAGTAGTAGAAGCGGTGATGAAAGATCTTAGAGAACTCTTTCCAGAAGTTGCTGAAGCCAATCTGACCCATAGTCGAGTCGTAACCGATCCTAACTCGGTCTTCTCCGTGGGACCTGACTCAAGTTCTCTGCGACCTAAGAGCGATGTCGTTTTTGAGAACCATCGCATCGCACTGGCGGGCGACTGGACGGAAACCTCCTGGCCCGCCACGATGGAAGGGGCGCTGAGAAGCGGTTTTCGAGCAGCGAAAACTTGTGCCGACCACTTCCAAATGGAACTTTCAGAGCCTCTGGATCAACTTCCTCGCGGTGTGCTGGCGCGACTACTTATTCGCTGAAGTCGAATCGATACCTGCTCCTGTCGGAGGTGGAACAGTTAGCGATTTCTACCCTTCTTCGAAATCGCTGAATGATTTTCGTATCTCCATGTTTTGAGGTTTTGCGAACTCTGAATTAAACCGATCGCAACGTCCGCTTCCGTGTTTGACCGAGTCGGTTGCACGTCTCATGAAGCATTTGGCATCAAATCCATGATGCATAAAGAGCCAAACCAAGACCACCCGATATAGCTACACCAGGTTCAGTTTCAGGGAGTTCGTTACCGAAAAACCCCTCACAGGTGGCGTATTAGATCCGAATAGAACGATTTTTCACAGCATAGGTTGAAGAAACCTCATTTCCGAGGATTGCCAAATCGAATATACTTCAATGGTGCAAATGAAACTGAGTCTCAATTACACGGGACCTCCTTCCATGATTGGCCTACCTCAGAACTCCGCAATCCTGCCGCTCGATACGTTGCGATGCAACGAATGCGCTCGGATCGTAGATCTTCTAGGCGATTCTGGTACTCTCCATCGCCTTGACGAAATGGGTTTGTGTGTTGGTACTGAAGTCCAGATGATTCGTCCTGGGAAACCCTGCATCCTAGCGATGTGTGGCAAGCGATTAAGTTTGCGATTGGAAGCTGGGACAGAAATTCTTGTTGAAGTCGCTTCTTCAAATCAGGTAGCATCGGATTCCGTATGAAGCTTTCCGACCTTAGAGTTGGGCAGAGCGGAACGATTATTGAAGTAGAGGGTGACGATAGCCTCGCCCTTCGCTTGATGGAAATGGGATTAATCGAAGGGGAGCTGGTACGCCTGCTTGGGAAGGCGCCGCTGGGAGAACCCCTGGAATTCGCCTTTCGTGGTTCACGGCTTTCACTGCGTAAGACAGAGGCATTTCGAGTTCGTATTGAAGTGCTGAAGGACGAAGTTTGATTCAGGTCACTCACCCATGTCCTCCAATCCTTCCAGTGGAAACATCAGTTCATCGCAAAGCGATAGCGACTCTATTCGCATCGCGCTGATAGGTAATCCGAATACTGGGAAGAGCACTATTTTTTCTGCGCTCTGCGGCATTTCCACTCGCATCGGAAATTACCCGGGTGTGACCGTCGAGAAGAAGATCGGCGTGTATCGAGACGGCGAAGGCGAAGTTCAAATCATCGATCTGCCTGGTACGTACAGTCTGGC
>JBEGUT010000621.1:0-3151 GCA_041178745.1 Planctomycetota bacterium
CCCAATCACCCGAGAGGATGATCGCCTTAGCAAACTCCGGCGCGGTTGACGATCTACTCTCTCCCGCGAATGTCGCTGACTCTCGATCCGAAATACCGACTCTCTCGCCCCGAGCGACGAATCAATTTAGAAAACAAAGAGAATTTTATCTAGCAGTTGCGCGGGTTGGAATTACAACTGCACGAGCCTTACAATTTGCTCACTCTAAGGGAATTCAACACTTTGATATCAAACCAGGCAACCTACTTCTTGATCGACACAACAAAATTTGGCTTACTGATTTTGGTGTCGCCCAGTTTATTCATGCCGCCAACAATAAGAAGAATGTGTTTGGAACAGTCGGCTTTATCAGCCCTGAAGCGGCTGGAGTGTTGCCCAGCCTTGGAAGCGGTCTCAGCGATGTTTACGGCATGGGCGCAACGCTCTACAGCCTAGCCACGGGAAAATCAACGTACAGTGGACCTTCAAGTCAATATCTTACCTGGCTAAGAGACTCCGAACCAATCACGCCTCGTCGCCTTTCCCCAGCGATACCGCGCGATCTTGAAACAATCATACTTAAAGCGATCTCGAAACGCTGTGAAGATCGTTATCAAAGCGCTCAAGAGTTAGCTGATGACCTAACGCGATTTCTTTCCAACCGTCCCATTCAAGCACGCCCCCCGCAACTACTTGATGTCGCGGCCAAAGCGCTACAACGAAACCGGAGTGCTTTGTCTATCGCCGCTACGGCCTTGCTCGTCATTCTATCGCTCTTTTCGGCAACCTCCTTTCAGTTGTATCGCCGTGCACTGAAGAGCGAGCAAGGGTACTCCAATCTCGTATTCGACATTTTTAGAAACCTGGATGATCACGGAAACCTTCGCGGTGGAAATGACCCCAAAATCCAGTACAACCGTTTTAAAACCATATGCGATTTCTTGGAAGAACGCCAAGATGATCAAACCATCTCTCAATCCGAAACCTTTTTGTTAGCTCAGATGCAATACTACGCGGCTATTCATCTTACAAATATTGGTACCAATCGCGAGGAAGTCTTTGATCGTCTTCGGCGCTCGGCAGAGCTTTTCAGATCCCACGCTCAATTCTCAGGTGATCCATTACATCGATTGGATGCCATCCGAAGTCGTATGTCCCTGGTGAACTACATGAACCGTCAATCTGACAATGCTGAAGTCGAACTTGACATTGCTCTCAAAGAACTTGAACAATTGATTCGCGATTATCCGGACGACATGCGTTTCTTAGATGCTGCTGCCTGGGCACATAATATCGCCCACAACTGCTATGCCGTTCAGAGAAAGCCCGAGAAAAGCAAAGAACACCTCCTTCTCTGCCGGTCCATTTCACGACAACTCCAAAAAACGAATCCGGATAAATGGTGGTTTCATGCTTTCAATGAGTCACTAACGTATGCCAGCCTTACGGATCTACTCCTCTCCCAAAATAAGCCTGAAGAGGCACTTGCTACAGCCACCGAAGGTACCGAACTGTTCCAACGAATCATCGAGGCGATGGAAAAGGCTGGCGAAGACACAAGTAGCATCAAAACGAGTTATCTACTGAATTTCAAATATAAACTCGAAGTGCTGTGGATACTTAGTCGCGATCAGGAACTCTTATCGCAAATCAATTTATGGGATAAAGAAGTCTCCATGATCATCAGCGACCAAATCACCAATCAGTGGCTGGTAGACAACTGCACCCAAGTAAAATTATTTGAAGCAGAGATTCACCTACGCAATGGCCACGTTGACCTTGCCAAACAAGCGATTCAGACCGCTGAGACTCTTGTCGCAGAAGTACCTGCGGCCGAGTTGCGGTTTTGTCTTCTCAATCCATTTTCTACGAATGCAGATTTCGAAGAAGCATTAATTAAAATCAAAGAGATGGAATCCAATAATCAGTCGAATGACTACAATTCGACAAGCCATTTCCTAGCCCTAATCAAATGTGAGAGATTTGAAGAAGCGGTTGAGTATTATGAGAACAAGCGTTCGCTCTCCGAAAACAATCTGCTATGCAGCTATCTAAATGCATTAGCTCTGCGTGAGATTGGAAGGAACAGTGAGCAGGACCGCGAATTGAAATTGCCTGGTAACTTCGATAAAACCCCCACCCTCGAAATGAAACTATATCTCGATGCTTTTCACAGAATCCCCGATTAGGCGGTAGCTTTTTTTGTATACTTTTCCCGAAAAGCCGGAATCCTTTTCTACAACCTTTCCTTCTACCTACCGAAAATCTAGAATCGCCAAAATGAAAAACAGAAACTTTACCCTGTTTGTATCTCTTGTTCTTGTCGCTTGGCAATGCGCTCTATCGTCGGCAGAGGAAAATTCTATCAAGCATTCCTATCTTGTACTCGGTCATAAAACCGCAATCATCGGTGAAGATGATCAAGCCCAGTGGGTTTACAAGGACGGATCACGCGATGGCTTCGTACTACCCAACGGCAACATACTACTTGCCTTCGCAGACCACGTTGAAGAAGTAACGAGAGAATCGCAAGTTGTTTTCTCATACAAGCTGAGCGCCCCTAACAAGGAAATCAGTACCGCTCAAAGACTTTATAATGGCAATACGTTGGTTACCGAATTAGGCAGCCAGCCAAAATTGCTGGAAGTAAATACCGATGGCAAAATGATTCATGAATTTTCTCTACTACCAGAAACAGAAAATATCCACCTCCAAACTCGTATGGCTAGACAGCTTCGCAGTGGAAATTTTCTAGTTCCTCACCTTCTTGCGTTTGCGATCAAGGAATACACACCAGAGGGAAAGGTTGTACAGACCTACAAAACTGACTTGCAAGACCTTGGTGGAAGACCTGCCGAAAACTGGCCCTTCACAGCAATACGATTAGATAACGGAAATACGCTAACGTCTCTGACTCATGGCAACAAGGCTGTCGAGTTTGACCCAGCAGGCAATGTCGTATGGAAAATTACGAACGCGGATGTGAATGGACTATTTAGCGATACCTGCGGTGCGCAGCGACTAGCGAGCGGCAATACAGTGATCGGAAGTCATCACACTTCTGGAGACATGATATCGCTCGTTGAAGTCAATCGAGAAAAGAAAATAGTCTGGACGAGCAACCATCCACTCGCAGCAGGTGTCCATCACTTTCAGATTCTAACCACCAATG
>JBEGUT010000622.1:0-3149 GCA_041178745.1 Planctomycetota bacterium
TGGCAGAGGTTCGTCAACAGTTTGGTCTGAACGTTTTCCGTGTTACCCGTAGCGACATAATTCTGCCACTGAACACGTAAGTATTCGGTGAGCAAGCTTAGTTCATCCGAAGTGATGTTTCTTTGATACGCGATCGGCCATGCCCCAATCGCTTGGATCAACAGTGTCTTTCCACCATCGGGCAATTTGGTCGCAGATCCATCGATGTCAAGCTGACTGATAGCGACAGGAGTCGATGCAGCCTCGCTGACCAAACGCTGTGCCATCTTTTCGGATTGCTTGAGAATAAAGTCGCTGTTGAGAAGCATCAGAGCTTGAGGCGCCACCGTCGATACAGCGCGGCGGTCGCAATTCGTTTCCATCACAGGAGTGTCGAACGCGGTGAGAAAGGAGATAGGTTTGCTCCTCAGCACTTCTAGATAAACGCTGCGGCGAGGCATCGCTTCGGATGCTACTACTTGTCCTACGTCATCTTCGACGATACCCACCGAAGTACCGTACATTCTTTGATCGAGATTCCCAGAGGCTTGCAAAATACAGTCCCGTAAAATTTCCCCTTCGATACGCGTAACTTTGTGACGCCAATAAAACTGATTCAATGCGTCCACTTGCATCGCCTCGGAGCGTATCGCAGACGATTGCTGATAGGTATCTGAAAGCATGATTTGCTTGTGCAACCACTTCAGATCCCAACCATGGTCAGCCCACTCGATCGCCAGCAAATCGAGCAATTCAGGATGAGTGGGATTGTTACCCAGTTTTCCAAAGTCAGCGAGCGATTCGACGATGGCTTGTCCAAAATGTTGGAACCATATTCGATTGACCATAACTCGGCCAAACAATGGATGACGTCCATGCGTTAACCACTTCGCATAAGCAAGTCGCCGTCCGCTAGAGGGCAAGTTAGGATCATCTTCCAAAATTCCTGTCGCTGTATCGTTCTGACAAATGATACTCAAGTCACCAGGCGATACTTGTTTGGTCGGCTGTCGATGGTCGCCTCGATGAAATACAAAAGTGGCTGGTAGGCTACCTGGGACTTCATTGAGTACAGAAATAAAATCTTCTTTTGGTTTTTGGGCCGCCAGCGCATCGATCTGAGCGTTGAACTTTTTCAACTCGTCGGCTGCCGGTTGATCGTATTGGTAAAGCACACCGGGAGTAATGTTCAGCGAAGGATTGTCGGCTAACAACTTTTGTTGCTCTGGTGTGCGGCTCTGTGGGGCAGCAAGGAAAGCATCTCGAAAAGCCTGTCGCATCGCCTCCGGTTGTTTCTCTACTTCCTTTTCGAAGGTTCGCCGAATGAACTCGTTTTCTTTTGCAGTCCTTTCTTCAGCAACCTTTGCGATCTCTTTATCGATCTCGGCCCATTTAGCTCGGTCGGCTTCTGTTGCCAAAGAAATTAATCGTTGACTAGGATTACGCCAATTCTTCCAGTCCAGCGCTGGCTCGATAATCGCTCGCAGTCGATGGTAATCCTTTTGCGAGATCGGGTCGTAGCGATGATCATGGCACTGTGCACATTGAACTGACAAACCTAGTAACCCAGTTCCAATAATTTTGATCGTATCAGCGATCGTTTGATTCTTCGCTAGTTCGGGATCAGCAGCACCTGCCGATGAAGCATCAGCGGCCATTCGCAAGTAACCGGTTGCTGTGAGTAGTTCGATTTGTTCAGTTGTCCATTCCCCTT
Source organism: Planctomycetota bacterium (assembly GCA_041178745.1). Taxonomy (GTDB): domain Bacteria; phylum Planctomycetota; class Planctomycetia; order Pirellulales; family Pirellulaceae; genus JAFLCP01. The sequence goes on from JBEGUT010000622.1 coordinate 1,694, forward strand.
TTTTCTCGCCCGCAAGTTCATCTCCCGCCATCTGCTCAATCAGAAATTGATTCCATGGTTTGTTCTCATTGAGCGAGCGTATTACATAGTCGCGATACTTGTAGGCATAGGGCCGTTTCACGTCAGCATTGCCCGCTCCATCAGATTCCGCGAAACCAGCCACGTCGAGCCAATGCCGTCCCCAACGTTCACCATAACGAGGCGATTGCAACAGACGATCAAGCAATCGTTCGTAGGCATCGGGCGATGTATCCTGAACAAACTGCTCCACTTCGCTCGCCGAAGGCATCAATCCGGTGAGATCTAAAGTGGCACGACGAATCAAGGCCCGGCGTTCCGCGCGAGTGTTAAGCGATAGTCCTACCTCGCCCAAACGTTGCTGAATAAAAGCATCGATTGCGGTCGACAGGGATCCCGTGGCAACAGAGCTTGGAACCGGTAGTGAGGTGAGTGGACGGAAAGACCAAAAGGACTTTTCTTCCTCCGTGATGCCTAGTCCTTCGCCGATATCAGCTGGTTCTTCACGCAGTGTTTTTGCACCGGATGAAATCCACGCGCGAATCGTCTCGACTTCGGTAACCGTAAGCTTCTTTTCACCCGGTGGCATTTCACGTGACTCGATGCGCTGTAGCATCAAGCTAGTCTCGGGATGCCCTGTCACCAAAGCCGATCCACTGTCGCCACCCTGCTCCGCCAATCGCTTCTGACGCAGGTCAAGTCCACCCTTCAGTTCCGTTTCTGCTCCATGGCAGTCCAGGCAGTAAGCTCGTAGGATGGGCCGGATATCTTTCTCGAAAAACAAGTCTTTTGCTACGACCGCAGAAGATGTGTCGGTCTGCTTGTTGTCAACCGTTGGTATTTCTTCGTCGAAGGCGAAGCATGTGACTACGATTAGGCTCCAAGCAAGCCAGCATCGGCTTATCCAAGCCAGCATATCCTTCATGGTTCATCCTGCGGGTGGAGGTGGGAAATGGCGGGGGCAACAAACCTTCACACTCACGCGATGAAATCGAAAGTAGCGAGAATTATTTGTTACTTCGATCATTGTCGTCATTTCCCAGCCTGGTTCAAGAGATTTATCCTTTACTGTAATCGCACAGCGAAAACTGGTACGTGAACGTTTGTGAGTATAATGTTTAGGGCCGTTTGCCCTTTGACGCACAACACATCTCCCATCAGTTGACGATTTACCGGTTAGGAATCTGTTTAGCGCCAATGCCATCATCGCTTTTCGTAGCACGCATTGCACTGCGGAGGAGTCAATCAATAAAGTGACCATTCTACCTGCGGAAAGCTGCTGCGAGCTATTGGACTCTTGGTCATTAAGCTGTGCACTCTCTGTTTTGTAAAGAACCGTATTCAGGCCGTTCGCATCGATCTGCGAATCTTCTAGAAAAACCCACTTCAGCCGCTATGGTGGATTGCCCATCAACGGAAAAGGATCGATTGAAATAAC
>JBEGUT010000623.1:0-3149 GCA_041178745.1 Planctomycetota bacterium
CATCGAACGGACTGAACTATCGTTGGCTCATTGGGTCGGTTTTATTACCCTCATCGGTATCGTAAGTCGCAACGGTATTCTGATGATTTCGCACTACATGCACCTGATGCGATACGAAGGTGAATCCTTCAGCGAGTCGATGATCATCCGAGGTAGTCTCGAAAGATTAGCGCCTGTGATGATGACTGCGGTTACAAGTTTCATCGGTCTTTTGCCGTTGCTTTCGGGAGCGGGAGAGACGGGCAAGGAGATGCTCTACCCATTATCGGTCGTAGTCTTTGGTGGGATGTTGGCATCGACGCTGCTGGATCAGTGGGTGACGCCGGCACTCTTCTGGAGATTTGGCCGACCGATTGCGGAAAAGGTGATCTCTGAAAGAAATAATAGTGTTGAGAGTCCTTGACTGCCCGATTGAGCGGGTCGCTGTCAGCGATTATCGTAGATAACTCCTTCCTGCTAGTTATTCCCTCCTAAAGCTTCGATCGCTTGAAAGGCGTTTGCTGGAATCATGTTGCAATCCCCTGCTCCATTCTTTGGCTTGTCAAAAAATCCATGGTCGAAGTTTTGGATAGTTGTCGCAGTTGCGATATCAACTTTAGGGATACAACCCTCTGCCTCATGGGCTTTCGCAGACGAAAACGAGTCGGTCAAGAAAACGGCCAGACCGATTCGAGCTTTGCTGGTAACGGGAGGTTGTTGTCACGACTACCCGCGGCAAAAACAACTTCTGACAAAAGGTATTTCAGCGCGAGCCGATGTCGAATGGACCGTGGTGCATCAGGGAGGTACTACGACCACAGCGGAAATTCCCCTTTATCGTGACCCGAATTGGGCAGATGGTTTTGATGTGGTCGTACACAATGAGTGTTTTGCTGATGCGAAGGATCCAGCCTGGGTCGATCGCGTCTTGGCACCCCATCGCAACGGAACTCCAGCAGTATTGATTCATTGTGCGATGCATTGTTACCGCACGGGTACTGATAAATGGTTTGAGTTTTGTGGAGTTCAATCGCCTGGTCACGGTCCTCATTACGCATACACCGTCGAAAATAGAAAGCCTAATCACCCAATCATGAAAGGATTCGGTGAATCTTGGCGGGTTCCAAAGGGCGAACTCTATCACACTATCAAACTGTGGTCCTCAGCCACAGTGCTCGGTGAAGCGAAGAGACAAGACAACAATGAGGATCAAGTTTGCGTTTGGACCAACTTGTATGGCAACACTCGTGTTTTTGGCACGACCATCGGTCATTACAACGAGACGATGGCAGAGTCAACTTACCTCGATATGGTCACACGCGGGCTATTGTGGGCAGTTCATGGCGATTCGATTCCCGACCTCAAACCTGTACCCAAAGAGGTGACCGATGAGATCGTAGCCATCGCGCGCGGCGAACGAGATAACGCGCAACCCAGCGATGGTAAATGCTGCGGCGAAGGAAATGTATTGCTTGGTAAAAAGACCACCGCTAGCAGTGAAGAGGTTTCCAAGAATAATTTCAGCGGCAAAGCGGTCGATGGCGATGTACGTACGCGCTGGTGTGCAAACGGTGGTGGAAACAGTGAGTGGTTGCAGATCGAACTACCTGAATCTGTGTCGCTCAAGTCCTTGCGTCTTCATTGGGAACAGGAGGCCGCCTATCAATATCGAGTCGAAGCCTCGCTTGATGGTGAAAAATTTCAAACCGTTGTTGATGAGAAAGAGAACAAAAAAGTTCAACGTATTGTGGGGCATTCGATTTCGGCGACCGAAGTGAAATTCCTGCGAATTGTTTTCTTGGGAGCTAGTACGGGAGTGTGGGGAAGTCTGTGGGAAGTGGAAGCTTACGTGGGAGACCTGCCGAAACTTCCAGAAGGCTTGACGCAGAATGATTCGGGCTCACCGAATCTCGCAGATGTCGTGGTAGCTGATGGATTCGATGTTCAGGTGTTTGCCGAACCGCCGCTAGTGAATTATCCAGTCTGTTTGACTACGGGGGCCAATGGCGAAGTGTTCGTTGGAATCGATGAACAAGGTTCACTGGGGAAAGAGGCGGGTAGAGGTCGTATTGTTCGCTGTCTTGACCGCGATGGTGATGGTAAAGCAGATGATATTAGGACCTTTGCCAAAGTCGATCATCCGCGCGGTATGGTCTACGATGCGGGAAATCTTTGGGTTCTTCATCCACCCTTTCTGACGCTCTATCAAGACACAGACCTCGATGGTGTTGCCGATCAATCGAAAGAGTTGATAAGAGGAATCAGCACCGATCAGGTTCAGCAGCGCGGTGCAGATCATACGACCAACGGTATTCGTATGGGGATCGATGGCTGGATCTATATTGCTGTCGGTGACTTCGGATTTTCTAACGCGATTGGAGCCGATGGTAAGGAACTAAGTCGACGTGGGGGTGGTATTGTTCGCGTACGCCCCGATGGTTCCGATATGGAAATCTATGCGTGGGGACTACGAAATATTCTGGATGTTTGCATTGATCCCAAACTGAATATGTTTACACGGGATAACACCAACGATGGTGGTGGCTGGAATGTGCGTGTCAGCCATATTCTTCAAGGAGCAGAATATGGTTATCCATCTCGTTATATCAATTATGCAGATGAAACGATGCCACCGCTTGCAGACTACGGAGGGGGCTCTGGATGCGGTGGAATGTATGTGTATGAACGTCGCTGGCCGGAAGCTTTTCGTGACGCAGCTTACACTTGTGATTGGGGAACAAGCGAGGTCTACATTCATCGACTGGCAGCAGATGGAGCGACATTCAAGCCCCACCAGGAATCATTTTTAAAAATAGCTCGCCCCACCGATATCGATATCGATACCAGTGGTCGAATGCTAGTTAGTAGCTGGCTCAACGGCGGCTTCAGTTTTAGTGGTTCGAATGTTGGCTTTATCGCGCAGGTGACACCGAAGGATTTCTTGGCCAAGCCATTTCCTTATCTGGTGGAACTCTCGGCCGAGAAACTTGTGGACTTATTAAAGACATCAAGCGCAGCAGGACAGTTTCATGCAAGCCGCGAATTGCTCCGGCGTGGCGACCAAGAACAGATCGGTTCGATGTTATTGGAAGTGTCGGCAGATTCGAATGTATCTGTAGAGACGAGGGTCGCAGCGATCTTTACACTGAAACAATTGGCAGGTCGAAATG
>JBEGUT010000624.1:0-3147 GCA_041178745.1 Planctomycetota bacterium
CATCACCGCGTTCTCGCCGCCCCGAACCAATCATGATAACCGCTTGACGAACCAGAATATTTCCCCGAAGCGCTTTGTATTCGGGGACGTTAGGTTGAGCAGCAATGAGTTGGTCGCAGATTGCCAGGGCGCGAACCAATCGCTGCCCATCGCCCAACCGTCCTGGCATGGGGGTACTCAGAATATCTGCTAATTGATACTGGATCATCAGCGATTCGGGGTATTTTTGAACCAGAGCTTCCAGCAGTTCAATCGCTTTTCGCAACGAATCCTCAACTACCGCTGGATCGCGAGAACTCCGAGCTAATCGCACTTCATCTCGATAATTCTGAGCCAAAGCGATCTGATAGGCTTGCTCTTGAGGTTTCTCCTCGACCAATGACAGAAGTAGTTGCCTGGCTTCCTTATTTGCCTCCGCTTCCATGCGTTGTCGCACGGCCTGCGCAGGTAGTGGATTACCTGCCAGGGCATTGGGCAAAGCTTGCGGCATTCGCCCCTGCCCGATGGCTGGTATTCGCGCTCGATTTCGAGGGTCTATAACGGTCCTAGTTCCCACTGAAACCATATTGTTCAATAGTCTGGCGAGGGCGTACCGCCCTTGCTCGCTTTGTTTCAATTCTAAATTAGAATCGAGAATCCTTCTCGCCCTCTGAAAAAGATTGATCGTAGCCATCATATCACCTTGCCGAGCCAACACGCCGATCAATTGAGTAAGCACTTCAACTTGAGCAAGATCATTGACATGTTCATGTTCAGGATCGACACTCGCGGAGTCATAGTAATCCAATGCTTTTCGATAACTCTTTTCAGAGTCTTCAGTGCGTCCTAGTTGGCTTTGAATATCACCCACGCGACGACTAGCGATCGCAGATTGCAATTTCAGATCGGCACCATTTTGTTCCGCGAATCGATCAAAGAATACCAATAGCGTTTCCAGCAATTGTATGTCGGCCGAATTAAGTGCAGCATCGGAGAATTCGAGCATCCCTTCCTCTTCTCCTATTTCGACCGTAGCACTTGCGGTAACCCCACGTGACGAGATATTGGAGACGATATTCTCAAAAGCCTCCAAAGCTAAAGCAAGATTTTTCTCGGCCCTCTCTTTTTCCTGCCGCGCTGTCTCTAAAGCGTTCTTGGTTTGCTCGACGCTTTCCTCTGCTGTGCGATACAACTTCTCGATCTCAACGAGGCTATTTTGTTTCTGCTGATTGCTGATCGCCAGAATGGAGGCGACGGAAATCAAGAGCAAGGCGGTCAATGAAAGTAGTCCCGCCAAAGCTGGATTGCGACGCGACCAGCGCACCAGTCGCTCGATCGCCGTAGAGCGTCTCGCTAGGATCGGTCGATCATCGAGAAACCTGCGTAAATCTTCTTCCAATGCTGCTGCATGTTGATAACGCTGAAGCGGATCCCGCGAACAAGCCTTCAAGCAAATTGTTTGTAGATCGATCGGCACTGACGATTTACCAAATTCCGGATGCAACGCACCTTCGCCCGTATTGCGGTATATCAATCTTCCATCTTTGAATTCTACCGCTGGCCTGAGCGTGAGAAGTTCGTACAAGGTCAAGCCAAGACTATAGATATCCGTCCTACAATCAGCGGCTCCTTTAAACTGCTCCGGAGCCATAAAGCGTAAAGTCCCCACGATTTCGCCAGTTTGTGTTACCCCAGAGAAATCAATGGGCCGAGCTAAACCGAAATCGGAAATCCAAATCGTATTATCGCGATCGAGCAGCAGATTTCCGGGCTTCATATCACGATGAAGAATACCTTGATGATGCGCGTACTGCAGCGCGTTAGCCACGCTGGCAATCAGTCTCGCGATATTCTTGTAGTAGATCGAGCCAAGACGAACTTCACCTTCCAAACGATTACTGCTAATCGACCTCTGATCATGTCGGGATTGATCAACCGTAACATCGTCGCCATGCGAGGCGATTGATGAAAGTTGAACTGGCAAGGGTACCGTGCCGGCAAACTTGGAATCATTAGCTTCGGTTTGCTCCGTGAATTGCATCGGCTCCAGTACTGCCTTCGAGGATAACCCATCTAACAATTGATCCACTGCTTGATTAGCGGAATATCCAATGTAGGCACCAGTCGCGGCAGTCGCAGGCGATTCACTCAGTTCGCCAAAGACTCTTATTCGCAGCGACTCGATGACCGAACTGAGGGGAACTCCATCGATCAGTTGCATGGCGTAAAAGAGAACACCATCTTCTTCGCCGGTACCGAAAACAGGAATGATGTTGGTATGGTGCAGCGCGGCGGCCGATTCCGCTTCTCGCTTAAATCGCGCTCGGCTCTTTTCGGACGGTTGCTGCTGGGTGAGAGTCTTCAGTGCGATCTTACGCTTCAGTGATTTTTGGAAAGCAACATAAACAACCCCCATACCTCCGCGACCGATCTCTCTGAGTATTTCAAAGTCACCAAAAGAGCTGGGTAATTTAGTTACGGATTGTAATTCCAAATGCTCTTCGGTCGATAGAGTGCTGTTCGTCGCTTGTCTTGCAATCTGCTCCACCAAAAGGACTGACGGAAGCAATTTTTTTAGAATGGTCGAATGCTGCGGAAACTGCGAGATGAATTCTTCGATCGAAGGAGACGCTCCACCGCGTACGATGTCAGCGAACTTTGCAACCAAGTGATCAATTTGTTCTGCTGGTTCAGTTTCCATTTTGATATCCCTTGGCCTCGCCACTGGAAGGATGCTCCACCACGGAATCACTTAGGCGACTTAGGGCTCGGATGTATCGATTGCTGGCCGCTGTAGTACTGAGACTTAAAACCTCAGCAACTTGCTGATTGGATAATTGCTCGAAATGACGCAGCGCGATGACCTCTCGATCCATCTCGCTGAGAGAATCCATCGCTGCTTGAAGCTGAAGTACATCTTCGTTTCGAATGAGATACTGACTCGGCGAGGTGATACTCGCAGCGAGGAAGGCATTGACTGACAGACTTGTATTGCTGGAATTCCAAGGCGCAGCGGCTTGTTGTTCTTTATTGACATCGCGTTTATCCCGAAACTGCTCTCGCTGCATATCAATTAACTTTTGCAGGACGCGTTGCCGCATCCAGACAAAAACCGAGACTTTAGGATCGAAAAGATATTCGGGCAAGCGACGATCCATCTCTAGATAG
>JBEGUT010000625.1:0-3133 GCA_041178745.1 Planctomycetota bacterium
AACTTCGATCGCGATAGTTGACACTGAGGGTACTTCCTCTCAAAACCTGCAGGATTTTCAGATACGCTTTTCTGAACCAGCCAATAGCCTCAGGGTTCCTATACCCGTCGATACGGTGATGTGCAATGACTGCTTTCGTGAATACGCACAACCAATCAATCGTCGCTATCGCTATCCACTGATTAGCTGCAGTCAGTGTGGGCCGCGTTACTCCATTATTACTGCGATGCCGTTCGAACGACAGCGCACGGCTATGTCTGTGTACGAACTTTGTAGAGACTGTCAGCAAGAGTATGGCGATGTAAACGATAAGCGATTTCATTCACAAACAATCGCCTGTCCGAACTGCGGTCCCAAAATAGTTGGTTTGGAGAATGCGATCAAAGTACTCTGCCAAGGAGAGCTTGTTGGTATTCGGGGGATAGGGGGCTACCAACTTATTGCTCAGGCTCATCGAGGCGATTTGATCCAGAAGATCCGAGAACTCAAGGGGCGAAGAAGCAAGCCATTTGCTGTTATGGTTGCGGATATTGAGTCGGCCAAACGAATCGCTCACATCGATCAACGTGCGGCTTCTTTGCTACAGTCTTCCGCCGGTCCGATTGTTTTGCTGCGACGAAAAGAGCATCCTGAAACGGAAGGGTACTTGCATCCGACCATAGCCCCTGGCTGCACTACCCTTGGAATCATGCTTCCGACAACAGCTTTGCACTGGGAACTCGCGAGAAAATGTGGAACCCTCATCGTGACCAGTGCGAATTTGGAGGGCGAACCTATCGCAGTGGATCGGGAGCAAATCCCGATAGCGATTACCGACTCACTTTCAGCGTGGGGCGATCACGACCGACGGATTGAGAGAGCTGTCGATGATAGTGTGGTAGCTTCTTGCGAAAGAACGAATTTCGTAGTTCGCGTTTCGCGCGGCCTTGCACCGTGGCCACTCACAGCGATCAGTCGATGGTGCAGTAGCGGAGCGATCAAGCTTGAGGAAATGGTTGCAGTGGGGGCTCAGCAAAAAGTTGCCATCGCACTTTGCAATGGAGAGCAAGCTGTTCTCGGACCTCATCTCGGTGATATGAATACCGAAGCGATGAGGGGACGATTCAACCAGCATATGGAGGAGAGCTTCCAACTGCTGAAATCCTCTCCACACTACCTAGTTCATGATTTGCATCCCGATTACTTCACAACTCAGTGGGCAAGCGAGTACAAGCAAGTAACAGGTATCCAGTTGATTGCCGTTCAGCATCATCATGCCCATATCGTGGCGTCCATGATCGACAACGGTTGGTTAAATCGAACTGTATTAGGTGTGGCGTGGGATGGTACAGGCCTAGGGACCGATGGAACCATTTGGGGAGGTGAGTTTCTCCTTACCCAAGCGCATCGATTTGAAAGAATCGTGTCGCTGCGTCCATTTCAACTCGTCGGCGGAGAGGTCGCCATTAGGGAACCCTGGCGAGTTTTAGTCAGCCTGCTTCACCAATTAGGAGCTACTGATGAGCTTCCCGGACAGGTTGAAAGTGCATTCGTTGAACGTATTACAAGAATGATGGATCTTGGAATCAATACGGTTCAATCGAGTAGTATCGGCCGACTCTTTGATGCCATCGCCGTTTTGATAAAACCTCAGGAGTTTTGGGGAGAGCGAGTATCTTACGAAGGAGAGTTCGCAGTCAGTTTGGAAGCGATGTGCGATGAGAATGATAAAGAGGAATACCCCTTTCCACTCATTCCATCAAGCGTCAATTTTCAAATAAAAGCTGTCGATGTACCTCGTTATTGGCTCGATTGGCAACCACTATTACAAGCTATTCTAAGAGATTTGAAAGCCGGTATAAGTCGAGGAGCGATTGCGATGAAATTTCATCGCACGTTAGCATCGTCTATCATAGCGGTGCAGAAACTTTTCCCGGATTATCCGATCTGTCTCGGTGGTGGTGTTTTTCAAAATCGGATTTTGTTGGATTTGATTTTGTCTCATCGAGATCGGATCGGAACGGACTTGGGGCTTGGCGTTGATATTCCTATGAACGATGGTGGAATAGCGGCAGGTCAATTGGCGATAGGATTGGCTGTTCTACATCGACAACGTTGCGAGATTCACTCGTAAAAAGGTTTGTAATAATGTGCTTGGCTGTACCAGGTGAAGTGATTCGATGGATCGATAAGGAGTTCCCTTTCTGTGAGGCTGAAGTTCGTTTTCTTGGGCTTCATCGAAAGTGCAATATGTGCTGCGTACCAGAGGCTGAGATAGGTGATTTTGTCGTAGTCCACGCAGGCATTGCGATCAGTAAAGTGAACGCTGAGTCGGCCGCTAAGATGCTACAGCAGATTTCTCAGATTGACTGGGATGAATTTGAGAAGGAAGCTTAGTCATGAAGCATGTTGACGAGTTTCGTGATCCAGTTCTCATTGAAAAACTTGTGGAGCGAATTCGGCGCACAGCCACACGATGTTGGACTATTATGGAGGTTTGCGGCGGACAGACTCACGGATTGTTAAAACATGGAATCGATCAAGCTCTCAAAGGGAAGATCGAATTATTGCATGGGCCTGGGTGTCCTGTTTGCGTGACATCGATCGAGGCGATTGAATCCGCTTTGACGATAGCGTCCCAATCGAACCATGTGCTTGCAAGTTTCGGAGATATGCTACGAGTACCAGGTAGGAGCGAAAGTCTACTGAGTGCCCAGGCTCGTGGAGCAAATGTTCGCGTTGTCTATTCGCCACTCGATGCAGTACGTCTGGCACGGCAAGATCCAGAACGAACCTATGTGTTTCTGGCTGTGGGATTTGAAACAACTGCGCCAGCAACCGCGGTTGCCGTGTTGCAAGCTGAGCGTTGGAGTCTTACCAATTTCAAATTGCTCAGCGCGCACGTTCGAGTAGAGCCTGCGATGTGGCAAATCGCTTCTAACCAGGATTGTCGGGTAGATGGCTTCCTGGCGGCAGGACATGTTTGCACCATAACTGGCATGAAGTCTTACGAAACGCTTTCTCGGTCACACAGTTTACCCGTCGTAGTAACAGGTTTTGAGCCAGTAGATCTACTGCAGGGAATCGCCGAATGCGTTCGGCAGTTGGAGTTAGGTGAGTATCATGTTATCAATCAGTATGCGAGGACTGCGCC
>JBEGUT010000626.1:0-3130 GCA_041178745.1 Planctomycetota bacterium
GATCTTTGGGTAATGGGCAGATGACATACCAGAGACTGCGATAGCCCGATACTGACAGACACCTCTTTTTTGCGTTATATGACTGAAGCCTCAGTGTGATTCTTTTCAAATTGATTTGGCATTTGGTACTACAACGCGCAGACTCAAGTTCGGGGTAGGTTTCTAACTTGGTCCACTCGTTCTTCAGTGACCAAAAGAATCGTTCAGCGACTGCGTTATCGTAGCAAAAGCCCTTGCGACTCATCGAGGTCGCTTTTACTCACATTCAACACCTTGCAAATAATTGTCATCGGATAGGAGTCACAATGCGAGTTGATCCAGGCGTGCTTTACAGCGACTCCTTCGCAAAACACGCGTTGCTTTTTTTGGGATATCGCTTTCCAACTCAGCTTGTCGTAGTTGTTGGCGAAGCCGTTGAACCACGGATTGCAACTCCGCAACCGTCGCGTTTTCTCCGCAAGCTTCCAGCCCTGATGCATATTTTGCATTCCATTATCGAAGACTGCCTGGATTCACATTGACTGCCCTAGCAACTGCGGTGAATGAAAAGACTCCAACGACAACTAGGTTGAGCGCATCCTGCTCGAATTCCTCGGTAAATGATCGCTTCCCCTGTTTATTGATCTTCGACAGCGGTGCCCTGCTAAACAGATTGCAAAAGCTTGTTAGATATCCGCGAATATTGGGCTATTTAATCGAGTATCTTGATTTGACGTACCGGGATCGTTACCCTAATCGCAACCGCATAAAACCCTCTTTTCACGTTTCTGATATACGCTTCTTTACGGTATGTCGCACGAGCAACTTTCTGATAACGGTACAATCTGCGATGGAGATGAAACACTCTATCACCTACCTACTTCTGCGATCATCTCCGAAGCTGATCAAGCGAGAGATTCAACGCAAATACTTCCGCGACCCGAAGCGACCGCTAAGCCCGTTCAGATTCGTTGGCGATATGCCATCGCGATTCCGCTGATTCACGCTTTAGCATGCTTGGCATTCTTCCCATGGTTCTTTAGTTGGACCGGAGTCGTTCTCTGCTTTCTAGGCCTCTATATCTACAGCACCCTGGGCATCAACATTGGCTACCATCGATTGCTAACCCATCGCGGCATGAAGGCGCCGAGATGGCTTGAACATTCTTTAGCGATCCTGGGCGTTTGTAACCTGCAAGACACTCCAGCGTGTTGGGTTGCTATGCATCGAATCCATCATCTGCATTCTGACGATCAGCCTGATCCGCATAGTCCGCTAGTCACTTTCTTGTGGGGCCACTTCGTTTGGTTGATGATCGAAAACCGTGACTTTACCAATGTAATGGATTATCAGCGTTACACTCGCGACCTGCTGAAAGATCCTTTCTACATGAGACTTGAACGCAAATGGAATTGGCTCAAAGTCTATCTCGGCGTTGCCTTACTCTATCCCCTCATCGGTTTCATCATCGGCTGGCTATTGCGTGAAGACGTTTGGGCTGGAGTGCAATTCGGCTCCAGCTTGCTTGTTTGGGGCGTCTTCGTGCGAACGGTCTTGAGTTGGCATATCACTTGGAGCGTAAACTCCGCGACACATACGTGGGGCTATCGAAATTATGAGACCCGCGACAATAGTCGCAACAACTGGCTCGTGGGACTCCTGGCTAACGGCGAAGGATGGCACAACAATCATCACGCTGACCAACGAGCTGCCGCTCACGGTCACCGATGGTGGGAACTTGACGTAAGTTGGCTGACCATTCTCGCTTTCGAGAAACTGGGACTCGTTACCGATGTCGTTCGTCCTCGCGTCTGGATAAAGAGCGAAGCTAAATAGACAAACTCTCAAGCGGACAGTTCTGGACGTGCTCTTTATCGGCATCCTCAATCACATCATGTTCGCAATCGCGATTCAACTCTTATGAGCTGGTGCTAGTTCGATTGATGTCTTTATTGCCGTAACTTCTACGGATATTCCAGATTATCTCCGAATTGGTATAATGCTTCGAACTTAAAACGATCCCCAGCGAAAGCGCAGACAAGACATTGGGAGATGCTGAAAGGCTATCGTTTGTTAGGAATCATTGTTGACTTCTTTGCGAGGATTCTGCCCTGGTGCGCCGTCGTTCTTTTTTGCTCAGCATCACTCTGGGAACGTTACTTACCATGAAAAGCAATGCGAACCATCGCGAGTGGAATCCCGTTTCAGCAATTCTTGAAAAGGCTGTGACGGACAATACCATTCGCGCTGCCTCCGTTTTTCTGCGTATCGAAGGTGAGACTTTTGAAATGCAGTTCGGTTCCGCTCAGTCGAATCGATCTGCATTCCTCCTCGGTTCGATAACCAAGCCGATGGCAATCGCCGCGTTTATGACGCTGTATGACCGAGGCGTTTTCAACCTCGATGATCCTGTAGTCAAGCATCTTCCAGAGTTTCGAGGAGAGCGACGCGATCAGGTTACGATCCGTCATTTATTGACGCATACTTCGGGCCTTCCCGACCAGTTGCCCGACAATAATAATTGGCGTCGTTCCCATGCAAGCCTGAAACAATTCTCTGATCAAGCGTTACATCTGACTCCTCGCTTTCAACCAGGTAGTCAGTATGAATATTCGAGCATGGGTATTTTGCTTGCCTGTGAGATTGCGAGCCGCTGTACCCAACAGAGCATTCCCGATTTTGTGGAATCGACAATCCTACAACCGCTGCAGATGAAGCAAGCCAGCTTAGGTCGGAAGAATTTAGATCACGATGATCTCATTGCCGTTCAAACTGAGTTTGCAGCACCGGAAGCGGGTGGTGGCGATCCCACAGCGAAATCGTGGGACTGGAACAGCGATTACTGGCGGGATCTCGGTGCGCCGTGGGGTGGCATGCATGCATCGGCTCGAGACGTCGCATTATTTCTGGAAACCTTTCTTCGCCATGATGGTCGTATCCTTCGTCCCGACACGAGTCGCATGATGATCCGCAATCATAATCCCGATTCGTTACCATCTCGTGGACTTGGTTTCGACGTCGGCCTAGAAGAATTGGGATTCCCACGCGGATCTTCCATCTTCGGGCACACTGGCTCCACGGGCACCATCGCTTGGGCCGATCCCGAACAAGATCGCGTATGCGTCATCCTCACTTCTCTCCCCGGTGCCGC
>JBEGUT010000627.1:0-3122 GCA_041178745.1 Planctomycetota bacterium
CCTACCCTTCGCGATTTGGCTATTCTCGAAATCCTAGTTTGTACTGGAGGGGTGTTATCATGCCACAAGCCAACTTGATGTATCGAGTTTGCATCGCTTTTTTCCTGCTGTTCAATTTGACTCATGGTGGTTGCCGCTGGGCAAGCACCGGTCAGAACACGTTGGGCGTTCGCCTCTATCAAGAAGGTCGTTACGCTGAAGCTTTACAGCAGTTTCAAGCGGCTCAAACCGCCGATCCCACCGATCCTGATGCCTACTACAATCTCGCTCGCACCTATCATCAGCTCGGTGTTGCTCAAAAGAACAAGCCGATGATCGATCAAGCCGAAGCGCTCTATAATCAGTGCCTCGATTTATCGGGACAGCATGAGGATTGTTATCGTGGTCTAGCGGTATTGCTATGCCAGACGGATCGTTCTGATAAAGCATTTACGTTGATGAAGAACTGGGCGCAGCAAAATCCACAGTCTTCAGATGCACGTGTCGAGTTGGCAAGACTCTACGAGGAATCAGGCCAAGACAAAGTTGCGGAAAAGTACCTTGATGAGGCTCTAGCGATCAATCCAGCAAGTGCTGAAGCGTGGGCTGCCAAAGGTAAAATGCGCGAAAAGCAAGGAGAGCTTGCCCTGGCTGTTCAGAACTATTACCAGAGTTTGTCGGTCAACAAATTGCAACCCGAACTAGCGCAGCACGTCGCCACGCTCAACATCAAGATCGCTCAAAATGCCGTGGCACCTGCTGGTACCACCAATCCTGCAACCGGAACACGCACTGTGCAGAATCCTGCTCCACCAGCAGCCTCACCTCCACGTTACTGATCTCTTCCGCGTTACTGTCCTCTTTCGTTAGCCAAAGACACTGCGCTGCAGTGCGTCTTCATCTCTGACGATGTCATCTAAGATTACTGCAACCAAGTCGGTAATTGTCCCGCTGCTGGCAGTTCGATCATTTGAACTCTATCGATTGGGTCGATGGCCATTACTTGCTCGATGGCCTGAGGTGGTGGAAAACTATCTAGATTTAAAACACCGATCGCGTTCCCACCCGGTTGCAGCGAAGCTCGACCAACCGACATCTGTCCGATGTTGACTTGATGCTGTCCAAAAATCGTGCCCACTCGACCAATAATTCCGGGGACGTCACGATGTACGAAGAATAGCAGAATACCATCCAGGTACGCTTCCATTCGGAACTCGTCGATCAGAATCAAACGGGGCATGTTGGTGCCAAAGACAGTTCCCGCCGCTTTGACATGTCGACCTGAACCCGAGACTTCGACCGTGATCGAACTGCTGAAGGCTCCCATCTCGGTGGAACGACTTTCACTTAATTCAATCCCTCGTTCGCGCAGCAGCAACTCAGCGTTGATGATATTTACACCCTGATCCATCGCACGTTCGAGCAACCCAGCGCAAAACGCTGATGAGAGCAATTTCGTATCTCGCTCGGCAACTTCACCGCGATAGGTTAGATGGCATGAGGAGATACCTCCACCATGCCACTGCGAAATCAACAGACCAAGTCGGTAGGCAACATTGAGATGTCCACGGAGTGCATCGAGCGTTTTGGGATCAACGGCCGCCACATTAACAGCATGGCGAATCTCGCCATACTTGAAAAACTGAATAAGCAAATGAATTCCTTCGATTGCAACCTGTGTTTGCGCTTCCTCGGTGCTGGCACCAAGGTGAGGTGTGCAAACGACGCCGGGCATCCCGAATAACGGGCTTTGCGTACATGGTTCTTCTTCAAAAACATCGAGCGCAACGCCGCCGAGCTTGCCGCTCTTGAGACCTTCCACTAAAGCAGCTTCATCATAGATGCCACCTCGAGCGCAATTAATTAATCGCGCACCCGGCTTCATCATCGCGATTTCTTTGTGACTGATCAGGTGATTAGTTTCGCTGGTCAGCGGTGTATGCACGGTGAGGTAATCAACCTTGGGAAGCATACCAATGACCGTTTCAGTTCTTTCAACCCCCAATTTCGCTGCCTGCTCCTCAGTCAAAAACGGATCATAGGCGATCACCCGCATTCCGAAAGCCAACGCACGGCTGGCGACTTCGCGTCCGATTCGGCCCATGCCGACAACTCCGAGCGTTTTGTCGGCCAATTGATTACCCATATACGATTTACGATCCCATTTCCCCTGGCAGAGACTGTTGTAAGCAGGAGCAATGGCGCGGGACAAAGCGAGCATCAATGCAAATGTATGCTCCGCAGTGCTTAACGTGTTTCCTGCAGGCGTGTTCATCACGACCATACCGAGCCTGGTCGCCGCGTTCTTATCGATGTTATCTGTTCCCACACCCGCGCGAACAATCGCCTTGAGTCGACGATTCCCTTCCAAAGACTCCGCAGTGATCTTCACACCGCTACGTACAATCGCACCATCGAACTGCGCAAGTGCTGATCGCAGTTCTTCTCCTTTAAGCCCTGTCTTTACCTCATATTCGAAATCAGACTCCTGCTTCAGTAGGTCCAAGCCTTCTTGGGCAATCGGATCCAACACTAGAATTTTATATTTGGCCATGATCAGAAGCTTCTCGATACAAATAAATTTCTGGGAAGGAGAGTTTGCTTTGAATTGCGTTAACTCTTTGCAAAATCATTCATGTAATTTGCCAAGCATTCGACACCTTCCATAGGCATCGCATTGTAGATACTTGCGCGGATACCGCCGACACTACGATGTCCTTGGAGGCTATCGAGTTTTCTTTCCACTGCACCTTTGAGGAATGCTTTTTCTTTTTCTTCGCTAGGTAGACGGAAAGTGACATTCATCAACGATCGGTCGATCTTGCGAGCGTGCCCTTGATAGAGATCAGGATAGCGATCGACAACATCATAAAGCAGCGCCGCTTTGCGTTGATTGTGCTGATGCATTGCGGTGAGACCACCAATCGTTTTCTCAAGCCACTGCGCGACCAAGCCCACGACATAGATACCAAATGTTGGAGGTGTATTCCAAAGCGAGTTCTCTTTCGCATGCGACTTGTAATTTAAATAACCTGGCAACGAATCCTGAGATCGCTCCAGCAAATCCTTTCGAATGATCACCACCGTCACACCTGCCGGTCCAGCATTCTTTTGGGCACAGGCGTAAATCAATCCGTATTTCG
>JBEGUT010000628.1:0-3112 GCA_041178745.1 Planctomycetota bacterium
CAGCTCCACAGGCTATCTTATCTGAAGCTGGCGGATTTTTCGTGTCGCTTCGCACAGGGGAGGATATTCAGCCAAGTGACTGTGAGCCGATGGTGGTCGCAGGAGATCGCGAGTTAGCTGCTGAGATCATTGAATTGGCCAAATAAACCATCGTCGATGTCTCCGCAGATCGCAGATGTGTTAGGCATCACTTGTTACTCGGCCGAATAGATACCACGATGCGATGACCACGAGCAAAGGACACTGGCAGGAATCGCAAGCCTAACGCAAACACGCTAACAGACATAAGGACTGCTAGCGTGTTGAGGAAATATTAAATCGTTTACGAGTCAGCTTTCCGAGTCTCCAGAAAAACGATATCCGCTCTACCGCTTCCGCGATCGCATTACTTCATCGATTTGGCGATCAGCTTGTTGGCTTCTTTAGGATTGCGTCGACATTCGAGCAAAGCGGAAAGCATCAACGGGGCAACAATCGTTGCGTCGGATTCGATCACAAACATAGGAGTCTTTTCAGTGAGTTTATCCCAGGTGATCTTTTCGTTGGGCGTGGCACCTGAATACGAGCCATAGGACGTGGTCGAATCAGAGATCTGGCAAAAGTAAGCCCACGGTTTTACCTTCTTTTGCAAGTCGTACTTAATCGATGGGACTACGCAGATCGGGAAGTCGCCTGCGATACCACCGCCGATTTGGAAGAAACCTACCCCCGCACCTTGCGAAAGCACACCATATTGATCGTAGAAGTTGGCCATGTATTCGATACCCGACTTAACGATTGTCGCCGTGCAGTCTTCGAATTTGACATGGGACGCGAAAATATTTCCAAAGGTAGAGTCTTCGTAACCAGGTACAACCATAGGCAAATTGGCTTTGGCTGCAGCCAGCAGCCAACATTCATCGCCCTTGCCTTCATGCAGTTTGGCGGGGATCTTTTGGATTAGCTCATAAAAATACTCATGCCAGAAACGGCGTTCGCCATTCTTGGACGCGTTTTCCCACATCGGGACAATGAATTTCTCAACCGCGCGAAACGCTTCATCTTCCGGGATGCTCGTGTCGGTCACGCGACGCATACGGTCCTTCAGGATTTTGGTGTCATCCGCTTTGGTGAAGTATCTATATTCGGGAAAGTCTTTGTAGCTATCGTTGGCTACTAGACGAAAAAGCGATTCTTCAAGGTTCGCACCAGTGCTGGAAATACCGTGAATGATTCCTTCGCGAATCGCCGGAGCTAGTGTGATTCCGAGCTGTGCCGAAGACATCGCTCCAGCCAATGTCCAGAACATTTTGCCGTCCGCCTGAAGGTGGTTCCAGTAAGCCAGTAGCGCATCGCGAGTCACGCGAGCATTGAAATTCTTATAATTTCGTAAGATAAATTCTAAAACAGGCAAAGACGACATTGGTGAAATCTCAGAAAAAGGAACCTTGTGAAAAACATTCAGCAGCGAGACCGACGCATTGTAAACTAGCTAACTCGTTTCGACAAATCGGGAACCAGGGAGGGGAGTTCCCCGAGTTTTGGGATCGTCTAAGAAAACCGCTTTGGCGAGCCATTTCTGGTGAGTCGGTGTCACCTTCGCCAGAATAAATTCTATCGCTGTGATGCAAGGAAATCGTCAATCGCTTGCTTGGCTACCGAAAGGCTTACACCTGCTTCTTCCATCAATGCCTTGCAAGCCTCGATTTGTTGGTTCTCAAGAGCCAGTGATTGCACTCGCTTGGAGAGCATAAAGGTATTGCTAGATGTTTGCCGTGAGTTACCACGTCGCAGTTCCCTCTCGCAGTTCGCCTCGGTGTCAGAGAGAGAGGGATCATCGCCACTTACGATAGTACGGATTGTACGTGCAGTGAGCCACAGTAGTCCTAGTGCACATAGGACATAAAGGATAATCGCAATGGGGCTTATAAGGGGTTCCATTGTGGTCTCCTTTGGTTGTTGATTGCGTAAAAAGCGTTGCCTTAAATTTTGCTACAGTAAAAAATACGTTGCGACTTCGCGTGCTCAATAAAATCGTATTGCTCCAAGCAAAGTAGTCGTTGCTTCGCGGGATGCGTTTTAAAGCTTCCACGCTGAGCAAACTTCACTTGTTAATATCTACGGTGAGTGGAAACAAACTCAAGATCGTTTGAGCGTAAAGGCGATGCCCGAAGTCGTTGGGATGGTTAAGTCCATTGCCGGTCATATCTAAGAAATTCTTTTTTCGCTGCATGAGTGTCCAGACTGCTGTGACATCGGCCATCGCCACTCCATCACCGACAAGAGTACTCATCGCCTGCTGATAGGCGGGGAACATTTCGCTGGGTGTATGGACCCATTCGCTGTTACCGAGCATGGTCGAAATCAAGATCACTTCCGTGTCGGGGCTCTCTTTACGAATGATAGTCAGCATCTCCGACAACTGTCCTACAAACCACTGAGGATCTTTTCGTCCTACGTCATTCATGCCGTAAGCAATCAAGATCAAGTCTGGTTTCGATTTGAGTAATTCGGATAAATCCTTCAGTCCGTTAGCAACACTCCAGCCAGCCACAGATCGATTCGTTAATTGAACGTCGCATACGAAATCGTCCTGCAGTTGGGCTGCGACAAGCTCCGGATATCCGAATTGGTTGGGAATGGTTTGCGTCGTTGCGGAGGAGTCTAGGCCGGTGGAGATGCTATCGCCACTGACACCGATTCGAAGCCCCTTCCGCTCACGCAGTTTCTGCAGCGTTTTCGGAAGGCTTCCGTACGTTGCGGTTATGGGGGAGTTGGCTTTATCAGCCTCGCTTGGGTCAGTCGGTAAATCGGCTCGGCGATAGGTCACTTCCACATTGCGATCATGGAACCAGTGACCTGGGGCATAGAGCAAGTTTTGCTCGGTATTACCCTTGCGATGCCGATAGCTTTGAGGAGCGCCGGCAGGTGGGTAAAGGGAGGATACTTTGATCGATGCGATTCCCTTATGTTGCTTAATGTCGATGGTCTGTCCGTCGCTGCTGAGGAGATAATCTGTTTTCGACTCAAAGTTAATTAAGCCATTGGCGGAACGAATTTCCAAGATATCCTTCGCGGGGAATGCAAGACGAACCTGCGGAGCGGAACCATTTTCCTGATCGATCAAGACACT
>JBEGUT010000629.1:0-3104 GCA_041178745.1 Planctomycetota bacterium
GAATTGAATTTCATTTCTGCCACTGAAGCTCAAACTGTCGTCACCGGATTACTCTCACCTGCAGGTCGCGCCTTCATCCAAGCTAACTCAGCCGACAAACCTCTGCAGTCGGTGGAGCGATTGATCGTAGAGGATTCGCCCGATCGCTTACAAAGGATCGCAGAATATCTAAGTAGCGTTGACGTTCCTCCTCGACAGGTTCTCATCGAAGCAGAGATCCTACAGGTAAGCTTAGGAGAAGACGAACGACATGGCGTTAATCTAAAGCAACTTCTGCAGGTCGGACCTGGTCTTGTCACGGTCGAGTCGAAGAACATGACCGCTGCTGCTACGGGCAGCCCAAGTTTCGCAATCGGCCTAGATGGAACCGATTTAGATGGAGCGATTGAGTTTCTCAAAAGTAGAAGCAATGTGCGAACCTTGGCAACTCCCAAACTACTTGTCATCAACGGCAAAGAAGGAAAGATCCAAGTCGGTTCGAAGCTTGGCTATTCCACCCTCCAGCAAAATCAAACCAGTACCATCCAGAACGTTCAGTTCTTGGAACTTGGAGTGATCCTTACAGTCACGCCGATCATCTCTCGTGATGGTCAAGTCTTGATGAAAGTAGCCCCAAACGTTTCCGGTGGTCGCATTAATCCCGACACTTCGTTACCTGAAGAAGATACCACGTCGACCACGACTACCGTGCTTTTGCCCGATGGCCGCGGCATGATCATCGGTGGCCTCATCAAAGAAGACGATATAAAAAAATCTAGCTGGATTCCTTACCTCGGTGAAATTCCAATTCTGGGAAAACTCTTCCGCAGAGACGCAGCAAGTTCTACTCGATCCGAGGTTATCATCGCACTGACACCTTTTATCGTTCCATACCCAGAACCAATACTCTCGCGCGAGTCGGTTCAGTACACTAATATTACTGGCCTGCAATCGGCAGTCGCTCCGGTCGTCCCTGGAGCAATCAACGAAGGAACCATTTATCCTTTGATGCAACCGAGTGAAGTCATTTATCCAGCCGACTTTTCGGGAATGCAGCAGATCATTGTCGCTCCAAACCCATCCAACCAATTCCCACCTAGCCAACCTCTCCCCGAAGTCAATCAACCCAATCGTTGATGCTTTCTTTTAAACCAGCGCAACTCTACGCATTGAACCTAGAATCATTTGCAGATTCGATGATTTCCCACCGCGCGATCTCCAAGCGTGAACGTCGAATCATCGCTGATCGGCTGAAAGACTAAACCCCACTATCATTCCATAAAAAAAGCTCACCGGTCCGGTGAGCTTCTTCTGAACGTCTCATTGATTCAATGTAGTGATTCTTAAAACTACTTGGCAGGTGCAGCAACCGTAATCGACTCAATCGTAATCGGTTCAACTGGCACATCTTGATGGAAGCCCTTATTACCTGTCTTCACCTTGCCAATCTCATCCACAATTTTCATTCCTTCGACAACCTGTCCGAAAACAGCGTATCCGGCGCTGCGAGGATTTTTGTCGAGGAAGTCGTTGTCGATCAGATTGATAAAGAACTGCGCAGTCGCGCTGTCAGGATCATTAGTACGAGCCATCGCTAACGTGTACTTCTTATTGGAAACACCATTGGAGGCTTCGTTCTTGATTGGGGCGCGGGTTTTCTTTTCCTTCATCGCAGCATCCATACCGCCACCCTGGATCATAAAACCGTCGATGACTCGATGGAATACTGTACCGTTATAGTGACCGTCTTTGACGTACTGGAGAAAATTCTCGACAGTGATCGGCGACTTGTCCGCGAACAATTCCAGCTTGATATCGCCCTTGGACGTTTTGATGATAACCATTGTGTTTCCTTCTGCATAAACCGTTTGCGAAAGCATGCCTACCAAAAAGCATCCCAAGCATGCCAATAAGGCACTACGAACCATAGCAATCTCCTAAGCATGACAGAATGACATTAAACCACGTACTTATTGTAGGGAATTATCGCAGCTTCGTCAGTGGTGGTAGAAGGAGGAGAAAACGACCTATTTTTCATATCTTTTCCTACTAGATCGGTGACTCGCCAGCAGGTAGCATTTTTAAATCGTTTATTGATACCCTTTGCAATTCACCAGGAGTCAAGCATGCGTATTCTTTCTTGGATTAAACCGTTTGGAGGACTCTGTCTGCTTCTGGCAGCGATTTCCACCAGTTCCCTACAGGCCGAAAACCCAAAAGTAGAAGAAGGTTTTGTATCGATTTTCAACGGCCAGGATCTCAAAGGCTGGAAAGGTATATCGACTTACTGGAGCGTCGAAGATGGAGCGATAACTGGAACCAATACCGCCGAGAAGCCTACTCCCAACAACACCTTTATTGTCTGGGATGAACCGGTAGGTGATTTTGAATTGCGACTGGACTACAAAATCGTCGGCGGCAATTCTGGTATTCAGTATCGCAGCGAATTGATCGACAAAGAGAAGTTCATCGTAGGTGGTTATCAAGCAGATATTGATTCCTCTCCAACTTACTCTGGTATCAACTACGACGAACGTGGCCGCGGCATTTTGGCTGAACGAGGCCAATCAGTAAAACTCCTCGAAGATGGCAAGAAAGAAGTTGTTAAGAGCCTCGGAGATAAGGGAGAATTGCAAGGCAAAATCAAGTCCGAAGACTGGAACTCCTACCAGGTCATCGCCAAGGGTGGAATGCTGCAACACATCATTAACGGCGTGCCAATGTCCACCGTTGAAGACTTATCTAAAGCGGCTAAATCCAAGGGTGTTCTCGCGCTGCAACTGCACGCCGGCCCTCCAATGAAAGTTCAATTCAAGAATATCCGCATCAAGAAATGGTAATATGACAAACGACTTTACGGCTCTATTGCAGCCAGAAGCCTCATAGCATTGGCAAGAAATACGTGGGGTATTCTCAAAGCTATGTCGCACATTGCCGAGCAATGACACAAAAGAGAAGGCGTAAAGAATCTCTTGGTTCTCTACGCCTTTTCATGTTGTTAGTGACCGCTCGCGCAATTGCGAATCTCGCTATGGATCCCGCGACCGCGCAACAGTCCGTTACACAGATCCGCCAGTCTTCGGATGCGTGCGATCCCAATGATCCATCGCTGCCCGAATCTTCTT
>JBEGUT010000630.1:0-3103 GCA_041178745.1 Planctomycetota bacterium
AGCAATACACCCAACCAAATGTTAGTTATGATGAACGATACGTCCATGATTGAGGCAGCGCGTTCCTTGGCATGGCATGTTTGGAAGGGCATCGATATTCGAAAAGAAGATAGTGAGCATCTTATTGCGCAGCGAATGTGGCAGCGCGTCTTGACCCGTCCCATGAAGGAGATAGAACGGCAGGTATTGATAGAGCTATACAGAAATCAGCTGATGATCTTTCGAAATAAACCAACGCAACGTGACGAATTTCTGAGCATCGGCCAGTGGCGTATTCCGAATCAGTCCGAGTTGTGCGAAGAGCAACTTAGTGAATTAGCAGCTTGGAGTTTTACTGCGCGAAGTCTTTGGATGCTGAGCGAGTCTCTTACTCAGTATTGAGGTATTTATGAACAGCCAAAGTGCAGATCAATGTGATTATCGACAATGGTTGCGCAGAGCCTTCCTCGGAAGATCGGCATTGGGCTTCGGGGCTAGTGCCCTAGGTACTTTGTTACCCAATGGATTGGCTAAGACTGTCCAAGGATCGTTCGGAAGGGAAGGTCTGCCTCACCATGTCCCAAAAGTGAGGCGTGTTATCTATCTTTACATGTCGGGCGGGCCTAGCCAGTTAGAAACTTTTGATCACAAGCCTGAACTGTCGAAGATGCATGACCAGCCAATGCCGGAGTCGTTCACAGCCGGTCAACCTATTGCCCAACTGCAGGGGCAGAAATTGAAATGTCTCGCACCCCAGTTTAAGTTCACGAAGTGCGGTCAAAGTGGTCAGGAGATTTCCGATATCCTACCTTTCACCCAAAAGATCGCAGATGACATTTGCATCGTCCGATCCCTGCAAACAGATCAAATCAATCATGATCCCGCCCATACCATGATGAATACTGGGACGTCGATCAGCGGCCGCCCAAGTTTGGGTAGTTGGGTCAACTACGGACTAGGTAGTGAAGCGGATAATCTTCCTGGCTTTGTGGTGCTAAGTAGCGTTGGGGGACGTAACCCTCAGCCCATATCGCAGCGACAGTGGGGTAATGGTTTTTTACCAGGCGAGTATCAGGGAGTGGAGTTTTATTCCAAGGGAGATCCGGTCCATTACATCAATAATCCCGCAGGAACAACTCGTCATCAGCAGCAATCGCTTGTCGACTCGGTAAATCGTTTAAATCAATTGGGCTCAATTGCTTCGGCCGATCCTCAAACGACAGCTCGCATCAAGCAATTGGAATTGGCTTTCGAAATGCAAATGAGTATCCCCGAACTGATGGACATCCGTGACGAATCGGCGGAGACATTAGCATCTTATGGTTGTAGCGGAGCCGATGGCTCGTTTGCCTACAATTGTTTATTGGCGCGTCGTTTAGCTGAACGTGGTGTTCGCTTTATACAGCTTTACCACCGGGGCTGGGATCATCATGGAGACTTGGTGCCATACATGAAGACATGTTGTGGTCTTTGCGATCAACCGTCTGTAGCTTTATTTAACGATCTGCGTCGACGTGGTTTGCTGGAAGATACTTTGATCATCTGGGGTGGCGAATTCGGGCGAACTCCGATGTTTCAGGGAAAGGGAGCAACCGCTGGGCGCGATCATCACATCCGAGGATTTTCGATGTGGCTTGCCGGTGGTGGAATTCGCGGCGGCATGGCTTACGGGGAAACAGATGAGCTTGGATACAATGCGGTCAAGGATAAGGTACATGTTCGCGATTTGCATGCGACCATTCTGCATCTTTTAGGGATCGATCACCAAAGATTCTCAGTACCCTACCAGGGACTCGATATGCGTCTTACCGGGGTAGAACCCGCGCGTGTAGTTCATCAAATCTTGCACTGATAGTCCGAATATATCTTTTTCGTTCTTTTAAAGCGATGTTGTATCAACTTGGATATCAAGCCTCTGCTGGTGAGGACTCTTTCAATTAGGATCTGCTTTGCATGACCTCAAAGTCGAAGTGCTCGCAGACCACCTCGAAGACATCATCATAGGTTTGCACTACGAAATGACGATCTTCGTTGGTTACTTTTCCTCCTAGTTGTCGTATCCAGTCCGAATCTACGACTTCGTCAAAGCTTGATTGGCTGGAGCAATGCCATGAATCGAGTTCGATCATTTTCATGGCAAGTACATTAATGAAGCGAAGCCTGTAGTCATACTCCGCCGTGGATTCAAATTTGGAACACAATCTTGTGTTGATGGCACCTTCTAAAATGAGCGTTGTGGTTCGGTTCACAAAATGGACTTGACGAAGAAAAAGAGCATCCCGACCTCTGATGCATCCAAGTTTAGTTTCAACCGGAGTATTGTACTGCATGAACTCTAGAAATATTACAGAAAGATACTAATGGTGCATCGCCTATGAAGATCACGTGTATGCACCACAATTTACTGACTAAATGCTGTTGGGCAAAGTAGCATCTTCGCCTCTGCGACACGAATTAGTTGAGTGCATAACAAAGATGGTCGCTTTGTCTGTCGAGCTAGAGGGTTTTTGGCCAGGGAACAAATAGCTACTTTTGTGATGGATTTGATTGTGGCTCGAGATGGCACTTACACGGATTAAGGCTTGCCACCGTTTTACTCCCCGATTGTAGCGGTAATCGTATTTTGCTTTCGTACCGTTTCGATGCGGAAATTGATCACACCTTTTGAGAATTCGTAATTTAGGCGTTCGACTGTGATAATTTCATTTCCTAAAACGACTTCCCTTCTCTTCTTATTTTTCAAAGCAATGCGTTTATGTCCCCGCGTTGTTTACGACTATACTCCACGGAGGCCATGCGAAGTTGCCAGTAGTCATACCTTTCACCGAAGTGATCTTTAGCCTTTGATAGGGTCACCTGAGGATTGGCAGCAAAATAATGAAGAAGTTCATTGAGTGTAGCCTCATCGAGAAATTGGCTAATGTGAAGTTCTCCCGTTTCGATAAAACGTGTTAGATGATCCCGTATTGTTGAGATTGAGAGTCTTCTTTCTCTCGCAATGACTTCTGGCGGCATGCCGTTACGATAGAGGTGAAGCGAAATATGTCTGGTAGAGAAACTTTCGCGAGTCGCATCGATTGCCGAGGAAGTATTTGGCATAGTGGAAAGCGATGCATGTTCTTCT
>JBEGUT010000631.1:0-3083 GCA_041178745.1 Planctomycetota bacterium
TCTCACTTCGCTCGACGTTTTTCAGATGAAATGATTACTTAGCAATCTGAAATAGAACATTGCCCTGTTTCACTCAGTTCTCCACTTATCTCCACCGACAACGATCCTCACGAAATCCCGCTAAAGTCTTAAATACCATTCCCCTTCAAACTATCCGATCGAGTCCACGAATCCAATAACCCGGACAACCCTAAAAGGACAAGATGATCAACTACCTGGACTCGATACGAAAGCAAAGGTGCCAAATAAGCTCGATTGCCACCGCTAATTAATATCGGTAGTTCGTTTCCATAGAGGTCTCGATACCTTTTCAGCAACAAATCGATACCACCTATCACTGCGGCAACTCCGCCTGCTAACATCGCATCTTCCGTATTCTTCCCTGGCAATCTAGGAAGCTCTGATGGCGAGGCAGGAGTGGTAAGATGGGGAAGTAGATCAGTACCACCAGCCAAAGCATTCAACGTCAAACGCAAGCCTGGCATGATCGCCCCACCTGCAAACGCTCCGCTGCTATCGACAGCGTCGACCGTTATTGCGGTACCAGCCTGAATAACCACGCAAGGAGATCGTCTCTGCAGCAACTGCCATGCGCTCCAAGCTGCTACAACACGATCTGTTCCCACACGCTGTGGCGCATCAACTTTTAACTCCCACTGCAAATCGCGATAGTCCATCAATCGGCAAATATCCTGCGGATGGATTTGAGAAACCGCTTGGATCCAAGCCGTAGACGCCTGGCGATGAACGCTGCTGAGCACCCACCCCTGTCGCTGGCTCGCCATAGAAACCGAGAAATGATCTTGAAGCTGGGCAAGAACCGATTGCGGCCAACCTGTATCATTCAGATCGAGATAAACCTCAGGCTGATGGCGTCCTGCTTCACGAGAATCCGTTTCCGCCAAGGAGCGAAGATCAGCATGCTTCCAAGTCGCTTGCCAAACTCGACTCACTCGCGATGAGTTCCAATCGAATTGATGATGCTGAAATACTTGATGAGATTTCGGTACCGTCTCGCTGCGGCAATCCGCTAAAGCGATCTTGATACCACTATTACCGATATCGATCACCCAAGTCGAACTGCAATTTTTGAAATCCCTGTCCGAGGCCAAGATAGCGACCTTTTCAGCGAGAGCGAGTGGGTTTGTTCTGATCACGTTGCTTGATAAGTTCAGCAATTTTTCCGATCAGCAAGTTCAAACCTTGTCCAGTCACTGCGCTTACCAAGAGAACTTCCTTACCGGTTTTTTCCAACAGCTCATCGCGAACCATTTCTGCATTGGGCAGCTCCGATTTCGTGACCACAATAACCTCAGGTCGCTCGCCCAATTCGCGACTGTATTGTTCAAGTTCGCGACGAATCGTTTCGTAGTTCTCGATCGGATTGGTACCATCCTGTGGCTCTGGCTCCACTAAATGAACCAAAATTCCTGCTCGCATAATGTGCCGCAGAAAGTCGTGACCCAAGCCAACTCCGCGATGAGCTCCTTCGATCAATCCAGGTATGTCAGCTAGTACGAAGGATCGATCCATATCGAGCCTGACCATGCCGAGATTCGGATATTTGGTCGTGAATGGATAATCGGCAATTTCTGGCCTAGCTCGCGACAGACGACTGAGCATAGTGCTCTTGCCTGCATTGGGTTTACCGATCAATCCCACATCGGCTATCACCTTCAACTCGAGAATTACTCGACGATGCTCGCCTTCTTGACCGGGCGTGGCTTCTCGCGGCGCACGATTGGTGGATGTCTTGAAATGCGTATTCCCTTTACCACCTTTTCCACCTCGCGCCGCAACAACTTCGTCACCCGGATTGACGAGATCCTTCAGGACCATGCCGGTTTCTTTATCGATCAAGACGGTTCCGGGAGGAACTTCTAGAATTGTATCTTTGGCGCCTTTGCCATGGCACCCTGAGCCTTGTCCATTCTCGCCACGCTCGCCTCGCCACTGCTTGCTTTGCGCGAAACTTACAAGCGAGTTCACGCCCTCCCGCGCACGAAGAATAATGCTTCCGCCATTACCTCCATCGCCGCCGCATGGACCACCTCGCGGTACATACTTCTCTCGCAGAAAGGCGACGCATCCGTCACCCCCTTTGCCCGCTAGAAACTCCACTTCGACGCGATCAACAAACATATCTTGCCTCTAAAAAAAAAGAGCGAGCCATCTCAAACAAGAGTGCTCGCCCAATTCAATTCTGATTTCCGGTTGTTTAAATGCGGTAACCGGGCCCCTAGTTGCAGCTTACGTTGGATGATGGCTACTTTTGCGTCGTCACCGTAGAGACTCCGCGAGGTAGCACCATCCTAGATTGAAACTAGCTGTTGACAACCGGAACCACGTTGACCCGACGACCATCACGATCGAACTGGACGTTGCCATCGACCAAAGAATAAATCGTGTAGTCCTTGCCCATACCTACATTCTTTCCAGGATGAAACTTGGTTCCAACCTGACGTACCAAGATCGAACCTGGTTGAACGAGTTCACCACCGAATCGCTTAACGCCAAGACGCTGTGAATTACTTTCACGACCGTTGCGGGATGAACCTTGACCTTTTTTATGTGCCATGACTATCACAACCTTTCAAATAATCTATCTCGATCACTTGCGAATTTGCCCACTCGCAAGTCGCTTCATATTTGTCGCTCTAACGGACACTCGCACCAAGCTATTTCCAAGCCTTCTGATCGGTCGAATATCGACTGACAAACGCTTGCGAGTTCTCGAACTATCGGCTGCAAAACTCAGCAACTCCAGAATCAAATTCCAGAGATTGCCACGTTCCGACCCCGGTGAAGCCAAAATGACCTAATGCCGGTCATAAACTTAGCATCGGCTGCTTCTCCAAACCAACCGCGAGGCATTCACAGATTTACACCTTTGTGAGGCATATCCAAGTGAAAAACTGCCAAGGTATCCCTGATACTCACAAAGTGCTTATCGGGGTAGAGGCTTGGAAACTTTCAAGAACCTTCCAGACCCACCAGATTACCGGTAAATCCAGAGATAATCAAGGCGTTCTGCGAGACCATATGCCGCTAAGACTTCATTTTGCCGCACTGGATCTGCCAAT
>JBEGUT010000632.1:0-3079 GCA_041178745.1 Planctomycetota bacterium
CCAATAGCCTTAACCAACGCGGGGGCTATCGAATTATCTCGATCGAAGAACCTATTGAGTATCGCTATCCGAAAGTACCACGCTCCGTGGTATCGCAGCGCGAAGTGGGAGTTGACGTAGCATCCTTTGCAGAAGGTTTACGATCTGGTCTACGACAAGATCCCGATGTGATCGTAGTTGGTGAGATAAGGGACACGGAAACGGCGCAGATGGCTTTGAGCGCGGCAGAGACGGGCCATCTGGTCTTGGCAACAATGCACACGCGCGACGCCAAAGGTGCGATCAGTCGTTACGCCGACTTTTTCTCTCTCGAGACCCAACGCGATATGAGAAATCAATTTGCGATGAGCCTTCGTGCTATTGTTAGCCAACGTTTACTGCCCGATGAAATCGAAGGCGAGAAGCGACATCTTGCGATCGAAGTCCTCTGGAATACCAATCCGATCTTCAGCGCCATTCGGAACAATAAACTTGAAAGCATCGACAACTATTTACTTACCGGCCGGGATGATGGCATGATTAGTTTCGATGAAAGCGTTCGCTTGCTGTTTCGAGATGGCAAGATCACACGAGAGGTCGCCGAGAGCAATATTAGAGAACTCTCGTATCTCAATCGCTGATGTTAAGCCATCCTTCTCCCCATACAGACTTAAGTGGGGAGAAGGAAGCTTCAAAGATAACGTTGCAACGCTTGAAGAAATATTCAACCCTCCGAAACTTTGATAACTCTCGATCAATGATCGCGTCGGCGAGCAATCTGTTTCGAAACATTATAACCAAGTCGCTCAGCAACTCGGTCGAAGAGGGCTAACCAGTTACTGTCACGATCTTGCATCACAATCGACCGTCCACGCTTAATAGGAACTACGACTTTACACTGCTTGTCCACGCCACCCTTATCCGCGTTTACGTCACTCAGATAAACAGCCACCCGCCCTAGTTGCGATTCGAATCGAGATAACGCAAACTCCAGGCGTGTATGTAGAACTTCCAAATGGCTTTCTGAAATAATCCGGCGGTCGGTATGGACGGCAACCTGCATCATGGAAAAACCCTTTTCGAAAAGCTTAAGTGACCCAACTTTTTGAATACTACGTCTTCCAGGGCCCGCCATTGTTAAATAATGGGGCTATAATTGTTTGAATAAACCAAACGATTTGCCGTTCTCCTGCCCGAGGGATTCCCGATGTGGCTGAATTACCACCACTTGTTTTATTTTTACACGGCAGCCCGCGAGGGAAGCTTGGCGGCAGCAAGCAAGGAATTGCATCTCTCGACCGCCACCCTAAGTATTCAGATTAGGGAACTAGAAAAGTCGCTGGGAGCAAAACTGTTTGAAAAAAAAGGCCGGGGCTTGGCTTTGACAGAATCGGGGGAAATCGTTCAGCGTTACGCGCAGGACATTTTTGCCTTGGGCGAAGAGATGGTGGAATACATTCATGGAAACCCAATAGGCCGCCCGCTGGAGCTACGGGTAGGGCTGCGGGATGCCATGGCCAAATTGGTCGCCTACAAGCTACTGCGTCCGGCGATGAAAGCGGAACAGGAATGCCGACTGGTTTGCCACGAAGGAGAGATGAATCGGCTGATTGCTGATCTATCAGTTCACAAGTTGGATGTGGTCTTAACGGATCGCCCACTCGATCCTTCCCTAGGCGTGAAAGCCTATAGCCATCTACTCTGGGAATCGGAAGTACACGTTGTCGGAACGAAGGAGCTGGCCGAGCGATATTCGGGAGACTTTCCCTTTTCGCTCAATCAATCTCCCTTTGTTCTGCCGACCGAAGATACCGTTTTGCGGCGGCAAGTGGATAAATGGTTTGGAGACCGTGGGATTCGTGTGGAAGTCCGAGGCGAGTTTGCAGACAGTGCCATGCTTGAAGTAGCGGGCAGGGCAGGGGATGGATTGATGGTCGTTCCGGGAGTTGTTGTCAAGGATCTGAGAGATCTGTATGGCATGGTCACGCTGGGAAAAATATCAGGGGTTCGAGAAAATTTTTATGCGATATCCTTAGAGCGAAAGTTGAAGCATCCTGGCGTTTTAGCGATTGTCGAAGGGGCCAAGAAAGGTTACTAAAACCGATCTGTCCCTTGAAGAAAACGGGCCGAGAGGCGACACTGCTGGTGTATGTTATACAGCCACTAATCTGAAGATGAGTTTACGATGGAAGCCGGAATCGTTGGTCTGCCTAATGTTGGCAAAAGCACGTTGTTCAATGCCTTGACCGCCTCCAGGGCCGCACAGGCTGCCAATTATCCTTTCTGCACGATTGAGCCCAACGAAGGTATTGTCTCGGTTCCTGACGATCGGCTTAATCGTATCGCCTCAATCATCGTCCCGCAGCGAATCGTACCAGCGGCCCTGAAACTTGTGGATATCGCTGGTATTGTCAAAGGCGCCAGTGAAGGACAAGGACTGGGCAACAAATTCCTCAGCCATATTCGCGAAGTAGATGCGATCATCCAAGTCGTTCGATGCTTTGTCGATCCCGATGTCATCCATGTTTCCGGTAATGTCGATCCAATGCAAGACATCGACACGATTGAAACCGAACTGATGCTCTCAGACATCCAGGTGCTCGAAGGTGCCACACAGAAAGCGCAGAAGACCGCGCGGGCTGGTGATCGCGAAGCCAAACTTCGCTTAGCGGCTATCGACAAATGCATGGCCCATCTTGCCAAAGACCTCCCCCTTCGCAGCCTCGAATTGCCCGAGGCTGAAGCCGAAGCAATCAGCAGCTTTGGACTGATGACTCGTAAACCTATTTTGTTTGTGGCCAATGTCAGCGAAGATGACCTCGACGGAAAGGCGCCGCTGGTTCAGAAGGTTCGGGAGTACGCAGAAAAAGTATCTGCACTCGTCGTTCCTGTTTGCGCAAAGCTGGAAGCGGAAATTGCCGAACTCGACGAACCCGATCGAACCGAAATGCTGCATTCAGTTGGTCTGAAAGAGCCTGCACTCGCAGTACTTGCCAGACAAGCCTATCGCACTCTCGGCTTGCAAAGCTATTTCACCGCCGGCGAGAAAGAAGTGCGAGCTTGGACGGTGCCGATTGGAGCTACCGCGCCACAAGCCGCA
>JBEGUT010000633.1:0-3079 GCA_041178745.1 Planctomycetota bacterium
CTTCAAATCTGCCGATTTACTAAAACAACAGATTCCTTTATTTCCTTCGATACAACAGCGATCATTGCAATGGCGATTACAGCGGACGTAAAAGTGGCGTTAGATGCGATTGAACAAGCTCGCAACCACGGGAAAATCACAGCAGGGGCCGTCACGAATTTGCGATGCTGGTTGACCGAAGATCGATATGCGAATTATCGACAAGCAATTCTGGATCACATTCGTGAAGAGAAGTGGCAAAAGTTAGATGATGTTTTTTGGACGATTATTCCATTTGGTACCGGTGGGCGTCGCGGTCGGATGTACGCCTTTGGCTCCAACGCGATCAATGATCGAACGATCGGAGAAAGCGCTCAAGGATTAGCGGATTATCTTCGCAGTACGAACGTTGACAACCGGGAATTGCGGTGCGCGATCGCTTATGACACGCGTCACAATTCAAGACACTTCGCTGAGCTATGTGCTTCGATCATGGTCGCTAACGGCTTTCGCGTTTTCTTCCTGGACGAATATCGCGCGACGCCACAGTTGAGCTATGCCGTTCGATCAAAGAAGTGCGACTGCGGGATCATGGTGACCGCAAGCCATAACCCTCCTAGCGATAATGCTGTGAAGGTCTATCAGTCGACTGGTGGGCAGGTTCTTCCACCGCACGACAAGGCGATTATTGATCGTGTGATGAATGTGCAGGAAATCAAACAGGTACCATTCTCTCAAGCATTGCAGCAGGGAAAAGTTGAAATCTGTACCGCTGAAATCGATCGCGGTTTTTTAGCGGAAGTATTGGTGTATGCTTTTCCTGGGCCGCGAGAGGTCAACATTCTCTATTCGCCGTTGCACGGTGTCGGTGGCTTTGCCGTTTTACCACTGTTGCAAGCCGCTGGCTTTAACCGTGTTGATGTTTTTCGACCGCATGCAGAGCCGAGCGGCGATTTCCCAAACGTTCCTGGCAATGTGAGCAACCCGGAAAACGTAGCTGTTTTCGATTCGATGATCGAATTGGCACAGAAGAGCCAAGAGCGATTGTCGGCTGGTGGCATCGATTTAATTTTGGCGACCGATCCAGATTGCGATCGCATGGGTGCGGCGGCGCAATTGCGTCCGGAGCCTGTAAGTCCTTGGGCTACCATTAACGGCAATCAACTTGGGGCATTGCTTACTGATTATGTTTTAGGCGTCCGAAAAGCGACCGGTCAACTGAAACCATCTTCCTACGTAATCAAAACTTTAGTGACAACCGAATTGATTCGTCGAATCTGCGAATCTTATGGAGTGCGATGTGAAGGAAATATTCACGTCGGCTTTAAATGGATTGGTGGGTTGATGGATGAACTTGGTCCCGAAGGATTTGAATTTGGTACAGAAGAATCGCATGGATTTTTGATTGGCACGTATGCGCGAGACAAAGATGGCGCGGTTGCATGTTTATTAATGGCGCTGCTGGCAGCCCAACTGAAGTCGCAAGGCAAAACGATTCATCAGCGATTAGATGAACTATTACGACAGCACGGATATCATGAAGAAGCTGTGCTCAATGTGCAGATGGAAGGGAGTGAAGGCATGGCCGCGATGCAGCGACTGATGCAAACGTTCCGTCAATCGCCACCGAAGAATTTAGGTGGATTAAAAGTGACCGCTGTACGCGACTACGAGGCGCTAACTTGCTTAACAAGCGATGGAAAAAAAGAAAAGCTCGACGCGCCGCCAGCAAATATGGTGATTCTCGATCTGGAGCAGACCGGTAACTATGTCGCGGTGCGTCCCTCTGGCACAGAGCCGAAAGTGAAGTTCTACATTTTCGCCTGTTTGGATTCTGCAGGATCCAAAGATCTTAGTGCTGCCAAGTCAGCGGTTGGTGCTCGCATGAAGACGATCCAACAAGAACTGAAGCAATTAGCGAAAGCTTAAGTGAGTTAACAAAACAACACGCTTGGTCGAGTGATCGCACAAGCGTGTTGCTGTTCAGTTTGGTGTAACAGTTCCGGAAATTTCACATCCTTATCGGAGCTGTTCTCTTACGGAGTAATTGTAGGGGAATAGAAGAACTGTTGATCGGACATCGGCGGTTGCATGGGTGCATCACCATAGTAACCGTCGATCCAAGGCCCGTAACCTGGATTCCATGGGGCCGTTGGCTGATAGCGATAAGGATCATAAGGCGGATATCCACCTGGACTGTAGCCACCCGGACCATATCCTCCTGGGAAGCCTGGACCAGGCCCGCCAAATCCTCCCATGCCGGGTCCTCCCATGCTTGGACCACCTGTTCCCATGCCAGCCCCCCCTGCACCCGCCGACGGAGCTCCTGGACCATGTGGATGTGGGATGGGTCGCGGCCATGGATTCGGTGGATAGCCACCCCAAGGATTCATCCAAAATGGATTGCTATTCCAGAACTGCGTGTTGGGGCCCCACTGATCGTAAGGAACGTTGTAGGGGTGGTAGGGAAATCGATAGGCTTCGTAAGGCTGCACTGGGTTGCCCCATTGCTCGGTGACTTGCATGTTGTCAGCAGACGAGCCGACTTGGAGCGAACTGCGATAGTTCCTAAAGCCGCTTCGTTGGAAGTCAGACCGTTGCTGAGCAATCGGTTCGACGGGCTGAGCAAATTGGTCAACACGACGGCCGTTAGGATCGTGACTGAAGCGGGAGGGCAGAGTGGACCAGTCCACTTTGTTTCCAGCAGAGCAGGGTACCTGCGCTTGGAGTGCGGAAGCTTCCGCAAGTAAAACGATCACCAGCAAAAACGATTTGGTTGATAGTGGCGTGTTCATAGCTTTTAGACTAATTGGACGCGGCCAGAAAATAATTGAAAAGTTTGATAATGCAGCAGCTTGGGGGAGTGCAAGATTGGACCTTGCGGGTTGTAACGATTGGGTGGCTTTTGAAACAGTCTCTGGAGTATCGGTGTAATGGGACTGTGAGACTTTTACGCGGTTGGGAAAGCGGTAGCGGTATTTGACATAAGCCCTAATCGATACGTCAATTGATTGCTCAGTTGCAAGTAATTCTCGACGTTGTGATTTGTTTATTGAGATTTGCGAACAAAGCTGTTGCAGATTTTTTGTGACGGCGAATT
>JBEGUT010000634.1:0-3069 GCA_041178745.1 Planctomycetota bacterium
ATGGTTTATTCTTTTTCTGCGATTGCAACTTGTGCAGGGCGATAGAGACGGACGTCCCAGTGAAGCGATGCTGGTAGAACATCTAGTGGCGTGTGTTCTTCGAGTTCAACGGCAAACACACTTCCGCTTGGTGCTTTATCGCAAGTATCTTGAAGAAGTTCTGCGAGTTCGGCTTTTTGCTCATCCCACATCGAATAGGGTGGGCAAACAAAAACGAGCCAAGGGGCGGTCGCTGCGGTTTCGTTGGGAGATGGTTGACGGTTGTTGAAGATGGCTTTGGCCTGACTGAAAACGTCACCGCAGCGAACTTCGACTTCATTCTGCCAACCGAATTCGTTGGCAGCGGTACGGATATCCGCAGCGGCTGCTGGAAGGATATCGACGACAATGGCTCGGCCTGCTCCGCGGCTAAGGGCCTCCAACGCGAGTATTCCCGTACCGGCGAAAAGATCAAATACCATTTCTCCGTCAAAATATCCTCCAAGCCGACTGAAAAGAGCTTCGCGGGTTCGATCCTTCATGGGGCGGGTTGCGAAGTTGCCTCGGTAAAGTAGGGTTCGACCGCGATGAGAACCAGCGATTACCCGCAATTTTCCAGCTCGGCTAGGATCGCCCTGCCCCTGCGGACTCTTTGGATTAAAGCGATTGGATGAGGAATTGCCTCGGGATTTTGCCATGAGTTTACCAATGGAACGAATTAGTGCAGCCGTTGAGGAAACTTAATAGGGGATGCCCATGGAACCCTCGTCAATTCCGTGGCGTACGTAGTAGAATGGGGTGTGTGGGAGAAAGGGCTTTCAGGAAAGTGAGCGAGAAAGCATCCGGCCGTTGAATAACTTGGTAATCCTCTGGATAGTCTCGCTTCGAATGTCTCCCCGACATTGTACTCTCTTCTCTCTCCGTTGTTACGGTTCGAGCAAGGCATTTTCGATTATTAGAAGCAGTTGTTTTCGGAGGTAGCATGCGTTCTTTGAAGATGGTGTTGGTCCATGGGTTCGCTTTGTTATCAACGACCATAGGCATGAACTTGCGCGCTCAGGAGACGAATTCCGAGGCGAACAGTTCGACATCAGCGGCCACCACAGATAACGCGCAAGCCATAACACCGATGCAGGCTTTCGAGGAAGCTCAAGCGGCGGTGAAGAAACAATTGATGAAAATGCGCGAGGTGATGGTGCGATACCATCTTAGCGATGATGATGCTTTGGACAGCGAGTTGCGGAAGGAATGGATCAAAGAAGTTGAGAAAGGTCGACCGCTTGTACTTAATTTTCAGCGATCGGCCATAGCAGCGTATCGAGAGAATCCTACAGCGAATCCGAAAATTGGTATGTTGTTGGCTCAGATTCTGAGTCAAAATTTTGAAACAGATCGTTACGATGATTCTTGGGAAGTTGCCAAAGCGTTGATCGATAACAAGTTTGAGGATCCCGAAGGGCAGATCTACTCGTTAATCGGTATGACCGCGATGGCGGTGAATGAGTTTGCAGAGGCGAAAAAATTTCTAGAAATCGCGTATCGTGATGGCATGTTGGATCAGTTGGGCCAACGAAATCTGAAGATACTAGAGGATATTGAGCCGAAGTGGGAACAAGAGAAGGCGGCACGAGAAAGGGATGCGGCGGCAGACGACCTACCGAGAGTTAGTTTTGAAACGACTCGAGGTACCATCGTGCTTGAACTTTTTGAGAATGAAGCACCGCAGACAGTTGGTAATTTCATCAACCTAGTTGAGAAGGGCTTTTATGACGGGTTGAGCTTCCATCGAGTCGTTACGCATTTGGTGGCACAAACTGGATGTCCAAACGGCGATGGCTCAGGAGACGCAGGCTACACCATCAAGAGTGAAGCGAAGAATCCCAATGCCAGACATCATTTCCGCGGCGCTTTGGGAATGGCATTGGCCGGCGACAAACCTGACTCGGGAGGATCGCAATTCTACATATGCCTGGTTCCTCTGACGTTCTTGGATGGAACCTTTACTATTTTCGGCCGGGTTATTGAGGGAATGGATGTCGTCTCGGACTTAACACGCATCGAGGACGAAAAAGATGATAAGGAGCCAGCGATGGGGCCACCGGACGAAGTGATCTCTGCGAAAGTGTTGCGAAAACGAAATCATGAGTACAAACCGGAATATGCA
This sequence comes from Planctomycetota bacterium, assembly GCA_041178745.1. Classification (GTDB taxonomy): domain Bacteria; phylum Planctomycetota; class Planctomycetia; order Pirellulales; family Pirellulaceae; genus JAFLCP01. The sequence continues at coordinate 2,144 of JBEGUT010000634.1, forward strand.
ATCCCTCCTAAATAGGTGAGACCGTTGACGAGGTTGCCAAGGGGTACTAGAAAAAGGTGGGATTTCTTTGGCCATCAGTCCCTGGTGAGTCACCGTTGGTACTAGAATAGGCTTTGAGATAAACGAGATTTGAAACTTGCTCGGGATGGAATACTGGAGTTAAGAACACGAACTCTGGTTATCTTGGGGAGATTCATGGAGATTCAGAATGTCGTTATTAATACTTCGATTTCTTTTTATCGCTGTGTCAGCAGGTGTCGCGACCATTTTCATTGGTGCGAGTAAGCAGGGGCCGGAGTGGCTACCCTATTTGATTTTCAGCAGCGTGATCTTGCTGTCGCTGGGTGTTATCACAATCGACATTTTTACGCCGCGCAAGCGGATCGAAGTGATTTCTGCAATCTACTTTGGACTGGTTGTTGGGTTTCTACTTACTTATTTGGTGTCTATCGCACTAACTCCATTGCTGGAATCAACATCGCTCGCTGGTCCTGTTCAAATGCTTCTGGGCGTTACGCTTTGTTATGGTTGCACGAGCCTATTATTGCAGACGAAAGATGATTTTCGTTTTGTGATTCCTTACGTAGAGTTTGCCAGAGAATTGAAAGGTTTTCGTCCGCTGGTGGTGGACACGAGCAGTATCATCGATGGTCGCATCGCCGACTTGGTGGAGACGAATATTCTCGATGGACAATTGATAGTCCCGCGATTTGTCATTGCCGAGTTACAGGCTATTGCTGATTCAAGCGATCGTTTGCGTCGGGCCAGGGGGAGGCGCGGACTGGACATCATGAATCGACTTCGGGCGAACGAGAAAGTCGACGTACAAATCTTCGACCGTGAGCTACCGGAATTTGCCGGGCAGCCTGTCGATATGAAACTGGTTCTGTTGGCCAAGCATTTAGAGGGCAAGGTCGTAACGGGTG
>JBEGUT010000635.1:0-3067 GCA_041178745.1 Planctomycetota bacterium
CTCTTTAGCATCGATGTCGAGGGCTGCCTTGTGGTTCTATTTAAAGGTGGTTTCTTTGGCTGGTCGTAAAGTTCCTGAAGTACTTTGTTGTCACGGCAGCAGCCTCTCCAATAGGAACTATGAAAGAAGCGATCTTTCAACAGATATGGTGAATCGCCTGCCTACTTTGAGATGAGTTTAGCGTGGAAGCTGATTATCAAACTATTGCCGGATAGTTCGCGACGGTATCGCCAGAAAAATTCCGCCGTTGTCTAACGCGAGGTTATTCAACAGGTTACCAGTCTTCTCGGTGTAAACTCCAGCGCCAAGGCCGATGACATTAATCGCAACACCACGATGTAGTTTAGCTTTGTCCGAGATACGTTTGTGAACCTCCAAAACTCTTTTTACATTGTCTTCAAGCATGGCAGTAGACCGTACAGCAAATTGCTCCTTGGTCTCGTTTTCACGCTTTCGATCCATCTGTATTCGACGGCCCAAGACATCAACCGAAGGTAGTCCATCACTGAAAACGATGATGGTATCGAGATTAGAGAGTTCGTAAGCCTTCTCAAAAGCAGCTAGGAAGTTTGTTGCCTCGGCATTTGGAGTAATGCTTTTGAGTGCTTTCAATATTTTTTCGCGACCTCCCTGTTCCAGCGGTTGCATGTTAACCCGAATCTCAGCGGTTTCTCCGAAAACGATCAGAGCTGCCGATTTTACATCCAGTCCATTGATCCATCTCTCAATCGTTTCTACAGCGGGTCCCCAATTGTTAATCGTCTCGCCGTTGAGGCCTTTACCATTTTGCATACTCTTCGAGACATCGACCATGAAAACAACTTTTTCAAGCTTCCCACCCAATCCAACCAGCCGATTATTGATGCGTCTTTGCTCGTTTCGTTCGAGTTTTCTAGCGTTTTCACTTTCTTCTACGATATCTTCCATTCTTGATGAGGTTGCTGTTAGATCTGCGTTTGCTTTTGCTAGCTCTTGTTTCAGTTTAGCTATCTCTGTCGCACTCGATTCCTCCGATAATGCTTTCGATTTATTCTCAGAGAGGGTATTCTCCAGCGTTGACGCCTTGCGTTGTGACGCCAAAGCCAAAAAGAAAAATAATGCACAACCAAGAATGAAAAGATCGGCGGTTGAAATCCAGCCAACCTCGCTTCCATGATCCTGAGATAACTTTCTTTGGTAAGGCATCATTACACCATCCGTTTCCCACTTTACGAGCAGCGTCTAAACTGCGTTGCTACTGATGAGAATGACAAGAGAAGAATCGTAAAACCGTTACGGAACCTTGCAGAAATGATTGTTTGAGCAGGCTAAGGAATATTACTCCCCCTTGTAACCTGGCGATTTAGAAGATTGAGCACCTCTCCTAGTTCGTGTGTACATTCTGCGAGCGTATTAGCGGAATCCTCGAAGGATCCTGTTGCCCTTTGAAGAACCTCAACCGTCGGTAAAGCTCTTCGTTGTAACAGCTCCGCCATGCTCTCACTCACCTTTGCCGAATCCACAAATCGATCGAGAACTGAAGTGAGTCTTGTTACCGACTGCTCCATCTGACCCGCATAGCCGTTGAATTCTCGAAGCGATTTATAGGAGGGCATTATCTCATTTGTGATGACATTACTAAAGTCGGATGCGGCTTTACTAACAGTTGTCAGTATCTCCGCAGAGTTTTTCAGTGCGGGGGAGGTCATTGCAAGGAATTCGGTTGTTTCCTTTAGCGGAGCATGTATTTTCACGGTTCCGGTGGCGATTGTTTCTAAATATGGCGTTAACTGCTTGCCAAGTTCCGTGACCAAAAGTGTCATGCTCTCAATTGCGGAAGTGAGTACAGCTTTCTGCAAGTCCTCAACTTGTTTGAAACCGTTCGAAAACAATTCCTGTTGCTTTTCGATCTGCTTGCCTGCTGTTTCAATTATCGACGTTTGCAATTTCTGCTGCTCAGTAGATGCGGTTCCAAGTCCCTTCAAAATCGAATCGATATTACCCGAAGCACTGGTGATATGGGTAGCAGATTGCTCTAGTGCTTTACTAGTGGCGGAGATCGTATCAAACGATGGAATCAAATCGGAATCAATCGACTTTTTCATAGACGCCGTGGAGGCAGACCAGTTCTCAGTCGAGTCCCTTAGAACCTGAGTGAATTCGGAAAGCGCGGAGTATACATGAACGGAAGTCTCGTGAATGCTCTCGAATTTCTGCGTTAAAGCTTTCATATTACTTGGAAAATTACCAAGAGCTATTCTTAACATCTCAGTTACAACCTCCAGTTTATGGACTGCTCCAATGACTGCATGTTGCGGATCAGCAGTTTTACCAACTAGCACACTCCATTTATCATCGATATCGTTTTGTAATGTTAAACGAGTCTGTTCCAACTCCTTTTCTACCAGATATAGTAGAAAAAGATTTATCAATGCAAGAATGGCACCTACAGCAACTCCACCGACTAGCGGTGTCGCAAGTGAACTTATATCTGCGATATTCGAATCCGCTAAAAGAAACCCAAATGCGGTCAGGAGCACTCCGAGCAAAGGTGCAGCAGTCAGGGTTCTACGTAGGATAAAATAATCTGCCTGATTACTGAGGCTATCATCAAGTCGCTGCCTAGAAACATCTCGAACCTGCGAAAGGTAGACTGAATGGTTTGTGGACTTATGTAGCGGAGCGATCCACGAGGGTAGTTGATCGGGAGCGATTGGCAGTGGGCTATCTGGGAATTGATTCGATTTATCTCTCATTTTCCGGAAAAATGAAAGCGCACGAAACGTGCGGAAAATAATAAAGCCTACACAACATAACAGACATATAAGCAGGATTAGGAAATGAAGGAAAGATGTGTTCATTGACGTACGCCTTCGTAGAAACGGTGAACACACTTCACAATGATAGATAAAGCTAAGATCAGCGATCTACGATTTATGCCTAATCCTTTCACGCTAATCACACGGGTGTCGCCAATGCGGCACTCAGTGACGGTTTTCTCGGGTGTGACAGCGAGACCCCAGAGATCTCTATAGGTTAGTGACCAAGATGCGTCGGCAGAGGAGAACAAAAAGTGTTGTGAACCAAA
>JBEGUT010000636.1:0-3066 GCA_041178745.1 Planctomycetota bacterium
TAAATTCGCACAAAAATAAGCTATTATCGCGACAAAATCCCGTAAATGCTGAATCTTCGAAGCACGACAAACAAAGACGCGACCGCCTCTGACTGCTCCCTAGACAACTGCTAGCGGCGAACCGACAAAAATCGAATTTAAAGCCGACTCCTCGACTAGCAAGGTGCACGAAACACGACTCCTTGCAAATGATCACTTCTTCTCGGTTCGACAACGACTCAAGGACATCAGGGCAAAGGCTGTCCCATACGGTTGGTGATAACTGTAAAGCGGATAGTCCCACCAGGAACCATCCTTCTCCTGTAATTTGAGCAAGACATGAGCTAATTGATGCCTGATTTCATCACGTGATTCCTCGGGCAACTGCTCAATACCCAACGCTGCGTAATAATGACCGTAGTAGAAAAAATAACCTGCCACCAAGAACCATGATTCATGAGGAACAGGTCGCTTGCGGCCGATATCAAGCCACAGATTGCGTGCATACAATCGCTTGGCCCACGCAACCATCGCCTTATCGGTAACCGATGGATCACCATATAATCGCAGCGCCAGGTTACAAGCCTGACTACGCCCCACGCTGCCACCAGGTTTATTGATCTCTCGACCTGGATTTGTGCGAAAATCCTCCGCATACAAGTAAGCCAAATCAGGCCGTTGCTGTCGCTTGACCACTTCCAGACCACGCTTAATCAATAACTCGGGTATCTTGACGCCAATACTCTGCGCTTGATGAAATGCATAAAGCACAGTTGCTGTTGTGAAACTTGTCGGATCTGCGGTCGGCTTCTGCATATGCATATGAAAATCATAGTAGCCCCAGCCTCCTTTAGTGGTCTCGTATCGCCCTAGCAACTCCACCTGCCGGTCGATCTCTTCCACAATTCTCTTCTGCTTCTCTTCATCACCAGCACGATAGTGGTACAAACGCACCAAAGCTTCGATTCCGTAAGCATGCCCCCACACATTGTACAGCGCATCGCCCGTTGCTCGCCGAAGTTTAGGCAATCGATCCAACAACCATTTCTCACCTCGATCGATCGACGAGCGAACTTCTGCGTCATCTCTGTCCATATCCACCAACGCCGCCACACAAAGAGCGGTCACCGCAGAGCGAAATGCATGATGCGCACCAGGTACAGGAGCGTAGATATTCAGATCTTTGGTTTGCGTTGCACTCCCCCAAGAACCATCTTCGTTCTGTGAACTAAGAAGAAACTGAACACCTTGATCGAGCGAAGCGACGATATCAGCGTCCGACGGAACTTCAACTGGCAAAGGCTCTGGTCCCGTCTCTGCCTGCGATCTGTCTCGTTCCTGTCCTAAGCACCATGGGGAAGCTACCACAAAACACGCAAAAAGAAGAAACCACAATGAGATACGACTGGTTCTTCGGCAAGCAATCCCTAACCCAGCTGGAAGCATCACTTAGCTCCTTGTGCAGCAGGCTTTTCCAGCAAAACCGCGTCGCTCACCGCTACTCCAGAAAGTACTTCTGACTTATCGCCTACTTCAATTCCAACCACGATTTCTTTTCTCTCTGGCTGTCCATTGCTGCCACTGACCCAAACATATCGTTTATGCCCATCAAGCTCATCTTTATGAATGACCTTGGTTGGTAGCGTCATCGCCTTGGGCTGAAAATACGTCGTCAGCTTCACTGATCCAGTCATACCAGCAACAATCGGCTTGGAGCTTTTCGAACCGAGATTCAGCGTCATCGCATAAGTTCCATCGTCGCCAGGTATACCATCGATCGAGCGGACTACCACGTCCAAACGCTCGGATGCAAAAGCTGTCGGCGCAATATGCCCTCGCAATCCAGGTGCAATTCCTGCAATGTCCGCCTCAGCCACCGATGCTCTTACAGCGATCTTGTCCGGCTGAACAATCGTCATCACCACATCATGATTCATCACCGAACCATGAGGAGCCAATTTCGAAGATGCTTCCTTGCCTCCAAACCACTTCCCATCAATCACTCGTCCGTAGTACACAATACCATCGACAGAAGAAACAATTTTGGTTCGCTCCAAATCTCGCTTCAATTCCTCAAGCTTTCTTGCAGCCTTTTCAATCTCAATCTTTTGCAACTTCAGGGCCGCTTCACGCTTTGCCTTGACCAAAGGTTGCAGAGCTTTGTAGTGTTCAAAAGCAAGCTCAGCTAAACGATGGCCAATGATCTGATCCGCTTTGGATCTCGGCAACAGAAACTGCTTCGATTTCGCGAAATTCAACTTTGCCTCTTCGAGCGAAAATTTTGAACGTTCTAAATCATCCTTGGCTCGACGGAGAACGATTTCTTCGGATTCTTCGGTGAGATCATCTGCCTTGTACATTTTCTCTAATTGCTTTACTTCTTCAGCGGCGTAATCGGTGTAATCCTGCATCGACTTGAGTGTCATCTCTATCTCCTTTTCCGAAAAAGGAAACTGAGTCTCGCTGAAAAACTTGAAATCTTCATCTGCCTTTCGCTTGGAAAGCTCCGCCTGCTCCGCCTCAATGGCTTCTTTCGCTTCCGCTAACTTGCTCTCGCGGTTCGATTCCTCAATAGCAATCATCAAGCTCTGTAATGTCGACTCTTGCTGCCCGATCTGCTCAGCGACTTGCTTGGGATCAAATGTCACAAGAACATCCCCAGCGCGAACCAACGCCCCATGTTTCACTGCTTCTACAACCTCCAGGGAAGCGAGCGCTTTCAGTTCCAACATGATCTCTTTGGAGGACTCGGGCACAAATTGGCCGCCGACCGATAGCGACTTTTGAACTGGCCCTAACTCTGGATGAATCGTCGCAACCTTGGCAGGCTCCGCAGCTGCATCTTGCCCAAGTGCAGCGATGGATGTCGACAAGATTACGCAACCCACTAGATATCCGCAGAACAACCATCGAAACTCAAGCTGTCGGCGCATAGATCATTCTCGCTATCACAGAAATAGTAAATTTCAATTTAGAATTGACGCCTCCCTCTATCCCAGCGATGGAAGCTTATCAGGGACCCTATCGTTTTGGACACATTGCTTTGGACAAAAAAAGTATCTCAAACGGATTGAGTCCGTGTCGGAC
>JBEGUT010000637.1:0-3058 GCA_041178745.1 Planctomycetota bacterium
TTTACTACGACGAGCAATTGCCGAAACCAATGCCCCAGATGCGATGGAGATGCTTGTCAACCGTCTACAAAAGACTAAGACAAATGCCGAATTCCTAATGAGCCTTCGTACCTAAACGGTTTCCAGGTTCGTCGTTTAAAACTCTCACCGACTTTGTAACAAGGTTCTTGCTGATGGCCGTCATCGTCAATGGAGATTCAGGGCAAGTTTCAGGCGCAGTTGGGATCGCGGTTTCGCGTTACAACGACAACATCACATCCAAGCTGCTTCAGGGAGCGATCGCAACGCTGAGTTCACATGGTATTGCTGAGTCGAAGATCATTGTCGTTTGGGCTCCTGGTGCTTGGGAGTTGCCTCTTCTCTGCCAGGACTTGATCGCACAGCCTCAGATCAGTGCCGTGATTGGACTGGGATGCGTTATTCGGGGCGAGACGACTCATGATCAGCATATCAATCGAGCGGTAAGTATGGCGATGATGGATTTGTCGCTGAAGCATTCCAAGCCAGTCGCGTTTGGCTTGCTCACTTGTAACACTTTAGAGCAGGCTATTCATCGCAGTGGCGGTCGAGTCGGTAACAAGGGTGACGAAGCAGCTGGGGCGATCATCGAGATGCTGAAAGTTCGCAGTCAGATGGCGCAGTCTGTTATCTAGCAACGAGCGAATATTACTCTTCGTTTGATGTGAACATTTTTATGTCTGAAGAATCCATCCCGCGTCCCCAGATTCTATCCCGCAAGCAGCTAGGCTTAGCGACGTTGGTGGTGATCGTTTTTCCGATGATGTTCGTAGCTTGGATGGCCTTCGGTTTGAATCCGAAGCCTGAGCCCAAACTAGAAGCGAGCATAACGGTTGGAGTGATGGCTTGGTCACCCGACCAGAGCGCCGAGCGAACTCGCTTGGTGCCTGCCTTGATTTTAGTCAATCAAAGCAAGGAACCTTGGGGTAACGTATCGGTTGCATTGAACGACCAATTCTTTTTTTATCGTCGAGAGACCCTCAATGGTGGCGAAGAGGTTCGCATACCGCTTGAGTTTTTTTCTACCAAGGGAAATCAGCGATTTCACCCTCCCTCGAACAAGCTCACCGAAGTCACTCTCTATGCTCAACTTCCCAGCGGCGCCCGCGGCGTCAAAGAACAACCGTTCGAGTGAGTGGCTAACTCTATCAATCTGTCCCGTTCGTCATCAAGAAGGCCAGACACGTTCCCGCGGGCGTAATCGCCAACGGGGCGAGGGCAGGATAAGGGGAAGCCGTAAAGCTTTGACGATGTTGCGATAGTTACAGAATCGGTGAAGAGTCGGTTTTTGAAGTGAGCTGGTGCAGATTGAGGCGTGATTAAGACCCTTTCCAACCGTTTTGCCTGCACATTCCAACCGTTTCACCTTCACAATTGTCGCGTGTTGACCTAGCAATTGCTAGCTATTACTGAGTGGGTTACAGGATCGGTGTGTGTTCTGACCTAGCGAGTTTTTGCGATACGCGATAGAGTCCGCAGAGAGGTGTGCCGTCCAAAGACGACTGATACCACGTCGATGGAGCCGAGAGGAGACGGTGAATAGGTGAGTGGACTTTTACAAACGTGGTTACAGAGGAGTCGCTCCAGAACTCTCGGCGTAGTTCACTCGGCACAGAAGGCCGAGAAACGTCTAGGGATCAACTCGTGGCAAGCCGTTAAGGATTTGCATCAAGCGGCCTTACGCTGGAATCGCGATGAAGCGGCTGGTTTGGCCGCAAGCGTTTCCTACTACCTAGCCCTGTCACTTTTCCCCATGATGCTTCTTCTTTCTAGCGGCATCGGTCTATTTCTACGTTTCTCAAGCCTGGGCCAGGATGCCCAGAGTCAGATTTTGAATCTCTTGGCAGAACATACATCGCCCGTCGTTCGCGTGCAGATCGAGCAAGTTCTATTGCAAATGGGTGAACAAGCTGTATTGAGTGGACCGGCAGGCTTGCTCGCCGCCACCTTGGCTGCGATCGGTGTCTTCTGTCAATTCGATCGAGCCTTAAACAAAATCTGGAATGTTACAATCCATCCAGCGAAAGGCTGGAAGGACTCGGTGATGCGTATCATGACTCAGCGCATCTCAGCCTTCATCATGCTTCTGGGTCTAGGCATCCTTCTTATCGTCGTCTTTATGGCCAATCTTTGCTTATCTGCCCTGCATACATTTGCAACCGATTACTTACCTCGAGGAGAACGATGGATCGCGATCGGTGAGATCTGCATCACAATTGGACTCAATGGCTTGATCTTCGGCATGGTTTATCGCGTTCTGGCCAAGCGATCTGTCTGTTGGGCCGATGCCTACCGTGGCGGACTGCTAGTCGCTGTTATCTGGGAAGCTGGACGCAATCTGCTCGGACTCTGCCTAATCGGAATGCGATACACAACTGCCTACGGCGTAATCGGCTCGTTCATCGCTTTGCTCGCCTGGTGCTTCTACGGTGTTTCCATCATCCTGTACGGTGCGGAATACATACAGATTCTTCAGGAGCGACGCGCAGCTAAATCGCAATCGGATCAGGAGCCTGCGCTAAACACTGCAGAATCTTACCACTCTTCGAACGCTTTCTATTCGCAGCGAGACGAACCCCGATTTCTGAAATATCCCACAGAAAAACAGCCAAACAACCTTCACCCCTCTTCGACACCACGTATTCGTCCCAGACGAGTAGCTTGACGCCCGCAATGGGTTATACTTGACGAAGCGACGGGTTCTATGGCTTAACAGGTTCGCTTCTATGCCAAGCAGTTATCACCATTTTCAAACGCCCTTTCGCTTTGACGATCACCCACCTTCTTTGCGGCATCATCGAATCAAGAAATCTGCAATCGCGACCGTTCAAGTCCTCCTCGTCTGCTACTTCTTCACATGTCCACTGAATGCGCAGGAAGAACAACCTAAATCGACTCGGTCCGAAGCTCTATTGCCTTTGACCACACCCGACTACTTGATGGAACTTGAGAAACTGGCAACCAAGTGCGACGAACTGGGACTCACTCTGGAAGCCAATTGGACTCGCCAGTGGTGGCCCCAAGAGCGGTCGGATCAATT
>JBEGUT010000638.1:0-3053 GCA_041178745.1 Planctomycetota bacterium
CGAAGCGATGTTGCAGGAGGATCCGAGCGACACGTTTTTGCGATACAGTTTGGCGTTGGAGTGGGATAAAGAGAGTAACCATGAGGTCAGTTTGAAGTTGCTGGATGGGTTGACCCGCGATGCGACTCCGTATGTTCCCGCTTTTTTCATGGCGGCGCAGCAGTTGGTGCGATTGGATCGAGTGGTCGATGCTCGCAAGTATTTGCGCGAGGGTATCGAGGAAGCGCGGCGGCAGAACGATTTGCATGCGGCGGCCGAGATGGGGGAAATGCTTTCAAATTTAGGAATAGCGGGTGAATGACCGCATGACGGCGGAAAAGACCGAGGCGATCGTGTTGCGCGTGGTGAGCTGGAGTGAGACCAGCGTGATCGTGACGCTCTTTTCGCGCGAGCATGGGAAGATTTCAGCGTTGGCCAAGGGGGCGAGGCGACCGAAGAGTCCTTTCGAGGCTGCTCTTGACCTGCTTTGCCGTTGTCGCATAGTGTTCCTTCCAAAATCGGGCGATGTTCTCGATTTGTTGACCGAGGCGAAATTGGTTCGTAGGTTTCGCAATCGATCCAAGCGATTGCTGAATCTTTACGCGGCCTATTATGTGGCAGAGTTGTTGCGGGAATTGACCGACCATGAGGATCCGGCTCCGTTACTGTACGACTTAGCAGATGAAACATTGAGATTGCTTGAGGAGAATGATTGTCAGGCCGATGCAGTGTTGCTGCGATTTGAATTGCAGTTGCTCCGCATGTTGGGACACCAGCCGAGTATGGGGCGATGTGTCGGATGCGATCAACTGATGTCGGAAAATGCACCGGTTTATTTTGGTGTTTTGGTAAGTGGTGTGTTGTGTGATCGCTGCGTGAGTGGTCAGCGGCAAGTGATTCGAATGACGAGAGAATGTCGGGATTTGTTTGCCAGGATGGTCGAGGAAGCTGGTGCAGGATTACCGGTGGAAACGATTCCTGGAAGTATTCGTGGAGAGTGTCGAGGTATAATTCAACGCTACCTGACGGTGCACTTTGACCGTCGTTGGCAGCTGCATCGCTATCTAGAGGATTTGGCACGTTGACACGGAAGTCGAAAGCCAGAACATACCAGAACAAGAAATCGTCCAGCGGATGGCTTTGCATCTGCGCCGGGGTGATCGTTACGTCGATCGCAACTAGCGGATGTAAGTTATTCGATCCCAATATTGGTTCTGATGAAGAATACAATCGAGCGAAGCGGCAGATTGAAACCAGACCGGAGTCGGAAGCCGACTGGGTTCGACCTGAGGGAGCGAGTGTCGAAAATAAAAAAGAAGGTGCATTGCCAATCCTCGATAAGTTCTTTCGTTGGGAAAAAACGAAGAACGTCGAGCTTGCTAAGAAGCTTTACGGCGAAGCGGATTTGAGATTCAACGAAGCGAAAGCGTTGGAAGGATATTCCAAGCGAGCCGCATTTCGCGAGGCTGCGAAAAAATACAAAAACGCTGGGAAAAACTGGCGCCATTCGTATCTCGAGCAAGATGCTTTGTATATGGAAGGGCGAAGTTACTTCTTTGCAGAGGACTATCCAAAGGCTGAAGATGCGTTCACTCGACTTGTGAAAGAATATCCCCGTACCAAGTATCTTGATTCGACGCAGAAACATCGTTTTGAAATCGCACAGTATTGGGTGCAATATAACCAGGTTGCACCAGCGTCGTTTGCTTCGCTGAATCTTTCAGACAACAAGCGTCCGCTGAATGATACCGGGGGTAATGGCCGACGAGTGCTAGAAAAAATGCGATTGGATGATCCCACTGGTGTGCTTGCAGACGATGTGACGATGGCGATCGCCAATGAAGCGTTTCAGCGTGGCGATTTTGAAACGGCCGCTGAAACCTACGAAGACTTGCGATTAGCTTATCCTGACAGCAAGCATCAGTTCGAGGCACATTTCCTGGAACTGAAGTGTTGTTTGGAAATCTATCAAGGACCCGAGTACAGCAGCGAGCCGATCGACCGAGCAGAGAAGTTGCTGAAGCAGATCACCAAGCAATTCACCAAACAGGCTGGCGAGCGGAGTGAGTATCTCAATGAGGCTTACGCTGAAGTTCGATTCGAGCAAGCGCAGCGTCGCTGGTTGCAAGCGGAATATCGCCGCAAACGAGGTGAAAATAAATCTGCCCGAATGTACCTCCAAGAAATCCTTGATGGATATGCGGATACACCCTTTGGTGAACAGGCTCAGGAGCGTTTGGCTGGCCTAGAAGGTTTGCCTGATGATCCTACGCAGCATTTGGTTTGGTTGACCAAGTTGTTTCCGGACAGTGATCCGGTGAAGCCACTGCTGGAAGGACGCAAGTAAGTCGATACTGGGACGAAGTCGAATTCTCAGAGAGTATTTCAACGGAATTTGGCAATCAAGATTGCCCAGTGATTTTAATACGAATTGCGTATAAGTAACGGATTAGCAATACGAGAGAGCAAGGATGCAACTGAAAGAAAAAACAACGGTCATCATGAAGAAATGGTCGGCGTGTCACACGCTGGTCTTTCTCATGGTATTCAGTTGTTTCTTGGTTGGCTGCGCTTCGTATCGTTGGGGTGCGTCGAGCTTATATCGCAGCGATGTTCGCACTGTTTTTGTTCCGATGGTGCGAAACGATACTTTTCGTCCGGATATCAATTCTAGATTAACCGAAGCGATTCAGAAAACCATCGAACTGAATACGCCTTACAAGCTTGTTAACCGCGAGAGTGCCGATAGTACGTTGACCTGTCGAATATCGGGTGATTCTAAGCGAGTCATTACGGAGACGGGTACAGATGAACCAAGGGCAGTCGAAGAGCTTATCAACGTCGAAGCGGTATGGATCGATCGACGCGGCTTGGTGCTAATGGAAAATCGCTTCCTTCCCCCTGGGGAAACCGCATTGCTGTTCACGCAAAGTGTCGATTTTGTACCGGAGGCTGGTCAAACACTTACGATTGCCCAGCAACGAGCCATTGAATTGTTAGCGCAGCGTATTGTCAGCCAAATGGAAATGCGATGGTAACTACGTTGGGTGAAAATAACCTGCCGTATACCGCTG
>JBEGUT010000639.1:0-3052 GCA_041178745.1 Planctomycetota bacterium
AGGTGATCGACTAGATCTTTTAAATCTACATATCTGGCATCGCCCCCTGCGGGCCGAACCGTGATATGCCCTTTGGCGTTTATGTCAAAATAACCTGCGGACCAGTTTTCAACACCGTAAACAGCTTGGATCGTGTCGAGGGTTTCGTCGTTCATCTGCATTGTTCTTAGGGGACCCCACCAAGAAAAAAAGTATGCGTCCGCAAAGTACAAAAAAGGAAAGGACTAAAGGTAGCTATTTCTGGTCTACATCGGTAGTGATAATACCCGGTTTTTGGGTCGCTTCGCCGAGAAACTTTTCCAGCTAGCTCATTAATTCGGCTATCGGCTCTCCGTAATAGATATTGTGCGGCCGACCTTCGGCATCTTCCCAAGTCGATTCGGCCGGGATTCCCAAGCAATGGTAAATCGTTGCAGCGAACTGTTCGGGAGTTACCGGACGATCTATCGGGTAGCCGCCGATACTGTCCGACTTGCCGAGGCAGATACCACTCGTAACACCACCTCCTGCCAAAAGCACCGATTGCAGGGCCCCCCAATGGTCGCGGCCAGGTAGTTTGTAATGCTGCGGGAGCAAAGTGATCTTTGGTGTTCTCCCGAATTCACTCGCGACAACCACGAGCGTTTCATCGAGAAGTCCGGATGCGGAGAGGTCGTCTAACAAGGCAGAAATAGCGACATCAGTTGGAGGGAGAAGTTTGTCTTTCAAGTGCGGAAACGCATTCCCGTGAGTATCCCAGGTTTCGTCGTTGCCAAGATTTACTTGGACTAACTGAACACCTGCTTCAATCAATTTTCGAGCCATCAACAGCGACCAGCCAAAGGAATTTCGGCCGTATTTGTCCTGCAGTGCATCATCTCCTTGGGTTACGTTCAGTGCATGATGAATCTTGCTGTCTGCCAGCAAAGAGACCACCCGTTGTCGCAAGTTGTCCAAGCCATAGTGTGAAACAGCCGCTTCAAGCCCTCGGGCCTGTTGTTGAAGGTCTTTCAGCAGCGAGAGTCGTTGATCAACGCGACTTAATTCAAGTCCATTTTGCAACTGCAATTGAGGGGCTTGATAGTTCCTTTGGTCCGCCATCCCACGCTGTTGATGATCGAACGTATATTGCGGAAAGGCCCCATATGCTTGCGAATGAAAGGGAGATGCCTCAATAAACCAGGGTTCACGGTTACGCCCCATCGCTCCAGCCCCTTGTCCCGGAATAATGCGGCCCGTCGAGTGAATTAGCTTTTCCGGGAGAATAACGGCTGGTGGAAGATTGTTAATCGGCTGCTTAATCCCTCCGACGATTGATGCGATGGAAGGATGATCTTTCATCGAAGGGGTATTCGGATCGAATCCAACCGGCATCATCGTGCGGCCTGTTAGCATGATGTGATGGCTGGCCGAGTGATCGTTGGATGCATGGGTTAGGGTTCGACAAATTGAAAATAACGAAGTTCTCTGTGCGAGTCGCGGGAGATGTTCGGTAAAATGAACGCCAGGCAATGCTGTCGGAATCGACTTGAATTCCCCGCGAACATCTTCAGGTGCATTTGGCTTGGGATCGAAGCTTTCGTGCTGCGACAAGCCACCGGAGAGAAAAATAAATATGCAAGACTTAGCGCGACCAAAGGATGTTGTCGATCGCGAACCAGCGCCCGGAGAGCCATCGTTTTTCGGTGCTTCAGCCCCGAAAGCCCTCAGTCCAAGCAGGTGGTTCATGCCAAGACCCAAAAGACCAATCGCACCAGCTTGCACCGCGCAGCGACGATCGAATCGGTGATGGTTGACACTTTCAGGATTTAGCATCGCCATCGCTAGCGTCTCCCTGACGGACACTCTTGATTCATTTCGCCCAGACTGATTCTAACAGAAACGTTATTCTCGAAACAAGAAAAACTTTCTTACCTGAGTCGTTGTCGAAAATTTTATTGCGATGTAGCTGTTAGCAGCTGTGATCGTTTTAGGGCTCAATACAAATACAAAGAGGCAGCCATTCCTACAAATTTATAAGACCAATTACCAGTTTTCGCTTTCAAAACTTTCGCAGTCGCTAAGACGGAGGTTGTTGGCTAAATAGCTGAAGTAAAATTTCCATGCATAGTCCGCGAAGCTATGGCTTGACCAAATCTTTTCGTCGCAGCCACTCCTCACATCGCAGCGGCCAACTCGCGGCTGGATTTTTTCCAGCTCGAAGTCCGTAGCCATGTCCGCCACTATCGTAAAGATGCAGTTCACTAGTCACCCCAGCTTTCTTTAACGCACTATAAAATGCCAACGCGTTCTCCGGACGAACCGGATCGTCGAAAGCATGCGAAATGAAAAAGGGTGGTAGATTTGATTCCACCTTAAGGTCGTCTTGCAGTTGCCCATCTTTGTCAACCAGATAGGCAGGGTAGATCAGCATCGTAAAATCGGGACGAGCGCTTTCGCGATCGATTTCATCGATTGCTTCATACAGTGAGGGGGATTGGTGTACTGTTGCTCTGGCAGCTGTGCAGCCTCCTGCCGAGAAACCTAGTAGTCCAACTTTTTCCTTGCTGATTCCCCACTTTTCCGCTTGGCTACGAACCCAGCGAATGGCGCGCTGAGCGTCTTGAGCGGGTGGTTCCCAATTGACTTTGTATGGATTGGTGGGGACGCGGTACTTGAGTACAACAGCGACAACTCCTTTGCTCTTGAACCACTCTGCAACCTCGGTTCCTTCAAGATCAAACGCCAGGATGTTGAAGCCTCCTCCGGGGCAAATGACAACTGCGGCACCGGAGCGTTTTTCAGCTTCCGGTAAAAACACTTCCACGGTGGGAGTGCTCACGTTGCCAATACGAACTACTGGTTGTCCTTCCACGCCTCGATCCGTTGGCTTGGTCATGTTCTTCTCTTCGCCTGCAGGAACCTGGTAGCCAGGTGGCGCTTTGGGCCAAATCTTAAATGATTCGCCTGCTTGCAACGTAGCAATCGGTGAGGTCATACCAACCGAAGCAATCATGGAAAAAAAAGTTATTCGGAAAACCATTCTGATCTGCTGCGAAATCATGGAGGATATCTCTCGTTACTGATTCAGTTG
>JBEGUT010000640.1:0-3044 GCA_041178745.1 Planctomycetota bacterium
TAGTGCTGTGGAATATGCCCGCTAGGGCGTAATAGTCAGAGGTATTAATCGGATCGAATTTATGGTCATGGCAACGTGCACAGCCCAGAGTCAATCCCAGCAAAGCTTGTCCTGTCGAATCGATTTGCTCGTCTACTAAATCCGCTACAAGTTTGGGCTTGTCTTGCTCGGCTAACATCTTGGGGCCTAGCACCAAAAAGCCAGTGGCGGTTAGGTTTTCGCGTCGCTGCTCGATAGAATCTGTTGCCAGAAGAGAATCTGTTGCCAGAAGGTCACCGGCTAATTGCTGAGTGACGAATTCATCGTATGGCAAATCGGCATTAAACTGACGAACAACATAATCGCGATAACGGTAGGCTACAGGGTATTCATGATTTTCATCTGCCCCATTACTGTCAGCGTACCGCGCGAGATCGAGCCAATATCTTCCCCAGCGTTCACCATAATGGGGTGAGGCCAGTAAGCGATCCACAACGCGTTCGACGGCATCAGGTTCCTGATCATCGAGAAAGGATAGTACCTCTTCGGCGCTGGGAGGAAGGCCAATGAGTGTCAGGTACAATCGCCTCAGCAAACTTGCTCGGTCCGCATCCATCGCAATCGGTAATTGTTGCTGGTTAGCGGCATCTTCAATAAAGCCATCGATTGGGTATCTCGGCCAATCACTGCCAGTCGTTGGAATAGATGGTCGTTGAATAGGCTGGAATGACCAGTGAGTTTTACCCAAGGCCATCCGATCGAAAGCAATTTGTGGAGAAGGTGCCGAAGTCTCGGGTCTAGGATCAATCGCACCATCTGCGATCCAGCGGCGAAAGTTGGCAATCGTCTCGGCCGGTAGTTTTCCGCTGGGAGGCATTTGCCAAGTTTCGTATTCCATCGCCTGGATGATCAGGCTTTCGGCTATGTTACTGGGGACAACCGTCGGACCAGAATCACCGCCTGAGCGAGTTGCTGAGGGAGTATCGAGTAGTAGATTTGCCTGAACGGTTTTGGCTTGCGCAGAGTGGCACTCATAGCAATGCTCGACCAAAACAGGTCGGATATGTTTCTCGAAAAACTCTTCGCGTTCGTCCGCGATTAGTGCAGCTGAAGCGATTAAAAAATAGCCACTAACAAGCAAATAAAAAAGAGATCTAGCAACTGAGGATGGAAGAAAGATACGGTCATGAATTCTATTCATGGCGAGTGTCCTCACGCTTCGCTAAGCTTTTGCCTGCTTCTAAGAAACGTAGGGCTGACGCCGCCAGTTGACTCTCTGGAAATTTTCGCAAGCATTCTTCATAGGTTTGCTGAGCCTTGGTACCTTGACCTAACTGAGCGTAACAGAATGCTTTGCTAACAAGTGCCATTTCACGGTAGGGCAAGCCGGCTGACAATAGTGTTACCGCGCGGAAACGATCAATCCATTCATTTCTATTGAAGAACTCAAGGCTCTTATCGAATTCTATGATTGCTTCTTCAAAGCGATTTTGCCGACAGAGACTCACTCCTAATTTATGATGCTTGGCTAATAGCCCGCGAAGCACAACGGAAAGGAGTACGTAGGCTGCAGCTGCAAAGAGGATTCCATGTCTTGGGTGAACCAGGTAGCCAATAGCGCACGCTAGAGCGAGAAGGGCAAGATTGATTGCCGCATTCGACCAGACGATCGGCTTTATGACAGGTGTTCGGGACATAGAGCGAGATCTGCAGAAGGAGAGATCCAAACCGGTGACACGGAGGCTTCAAGCTTTACCACGATATATTTTATCACGATATTAAAGAGCATCGATTTCAAGGATCTCAGAGTGCAAGAACACATGAGTGATGGTTCTACAAAATGGCGGGTAATTGGCAACTCGGAAGGAAGTTCCAGTGTACCTAGTGACGCAAGCGGATGGTAGTCGCGTCGATCAACGACGGCCGATTCCGAGGGGATAAGAAATGCACCTTTTTTATGCCATAGATGGGCGATATTGCAGAAAACAGTCAGCAAATCAGCCTAACAAACCAAATTGAAGGGGTAATTGAACGGGATTGAGTGTGGAAAAATCCTGCTTATCGATCCTTGGTCAGCTTGTAACTGGGAGCTAAGTTGTCAAAGGCATGATGACCGAGAGTAGCCATGTAACGAACAGGCCGCTCAAGCTCAGGATTGCTAACATGACCGTCCAACTGCGTAGCGCCTCTGCTTCGGTGAGACCACCCATTTTGGCATAGACCCAGAACCCACTATCGTTCATCCAGCTCCCCATCAGTGATCCGGTGCCGACAGCTATAGCGATATAGACTGGATGAAACGGCAATTGGCCACGACTCATCAATGCGACCATCATTCCAGAAGCAACAATCATAGCAACGGTGCTCGAACCTTGAGCAACTTTTAAGAACGCTGAAATTCCCCAGGCAAGTAACAACAGAGCTGTTCCACTTAAAGCTAACTCGCCTCCCGTGGACCCTTGTAGAATATCTTTGATGGCATCGGCGATTTGTGTTTCTTGCAGCATCTTACCAAATGCGCCACCGGCCGCCGTGATCAGGATGATAACGCCCGCGCTGAGCAGTGACTCTTCCATAGCGTCCGCCAACTGTACGAGAGTCTTACCTTGCGAACGCCATAAAACCCATAACGAGGCTAAGGCAGCTAGTATCAAGGCGATATTTGGATCCCCTGGAAGGCTCATCCAATCCGACCAAATACGCATGGTCGAATTCCATTGATGAGGGGCGATCAAAGTCGGATAAGCAGATTCCAAGACAACACGATTGAAGCGTTCGACATCGATGCTCTTAGACCTGAGGCCAGGCGCCGGTAACGGTTTTCCGTCGACCAAGTTTAGTTTGAAAGCAGGGATACTGTCGGGTGTAAAAAACTTCTTGTCGCGTAGAGCTTCGTTGAGTTGAGTTAAGAAGGCTGTTTGGACTTCTTCGCTGCCGTCTTGCTTCACAACGAATGATTCAAAGCTTCCATTCTTGAATGCAGGCAGTCCCTGCAGTGATTTAGCCAGCGTGGGAGTTGGGCGATTGAGTTCTTCATTGAGGGTTGTCTGAAACGCCCGCCAGTC
>JBEGUT010000641.1:0-3036 GCA_041178745.1 Planctomycetota bacterium
GTGGCGGGCTAGGACAGCGGGTAGAAAGACCAAGCATGTGGCCAAACGCGGATTTGAGATAGGGCGTTTTCGCTGCCCCGATCAGAAGGGTAGTTGAATGCCCATCAAACGTGTCCGTACCAAGGCATGTGAGCCATGCGAAAAAAATAGCGATGTGCTTTATCGGGTCAGGATCGACCTATCCCGAAGATGGATTTTTGTTTGTCCAACTTGCCTGGAATCGGTAAAGGCAGGGAACCCTCTGTATCAGTACGGCGGTACGTGGAAGAGTAAGAAACGACACTAGGTGGTCGGTTAACACATTTGGCAGCAGGTTTTCTGCGGTCCGATCGTCTTTTCTTATAGCTAGGCTCCCGGCCCCATTAGAAAAAGTCGTGTTTTTGGTTTATAGTTTCAGCGATTTATGTAGAACGGCAGAAAAGCGTTGTGCTAACATTGGGGCGGAAATACGGTTGGTCAGGCCGGGATTGCTTGGGTGTTAAGCAATTAGTCACTTAATTCGCGTAACGAGTTATGAAGTTCCTCGTAAATTATTCGCGACGTCAATGGCAGAGCTTCATGGATTTCTACCAGAGCGTGTATCTGCCGGACCACGCAGCACCCTTGAATCGTTGGGTGCATTTTCTCAGCAACGTGCTTGCTCTGGTTTGTTGCGGGTCAGGGGTTGCATTGGGGAGTTGGCTTCTTTTCCTTTTCGGAATCTGGTTTCAACTCGGTCCACCGTATCTAGGACATATTCTGTTTGAGAAAACACATCGTAGTATCGATCAGTCGCCAATTTATGCGGCGTTAGGAAGTTGGTACACGACCTGCCAGATTTTTTTGGGAAAGCAATCGGTGACTTATGGACCGATCCGAAAGTCTGATGAAGCAAATTGAGGATGAGCGAGTCAAGGTTCTCTTTCTTCTCGAGCGTTATGGACGTAATCTTCATTCGTTCATGGTGCTGGAGCCTGGCTTGTCGCTCTGGTTTACCGACGACGCAGCTGTCGCGTATGCATCGAGAGGGGGCTATTGGGTGGCGGTTGGAGCTCCTTTATGTGCACCGGAGAGATCTGAGGCTGTCGCGATGGAGTTCGGAGAAGCGGCACGTCGCGCAGGATTTCGAATTGTCTTCTTCGGAGTCACCTCGCCATTCGTTTCGCGGTTGCAATCTGGAAAATTTGATTCGCTTAAGATCGGCGAAGCTCCTAGCTGGGTACCCGGTGCATGGGATCAAGCGCTGCGGGCAGCGGGCAAACTCAGGAATCGTCTCAGCAAAGCTCGGCGAGACGGTATCACTTGTCGGCAGGTGTCGGCTGAAGAATTTGAAAACGACCCGACTCTTCGCGATCGCTTTGTTTCTCTTGCTGACGCGTGGGCCGAAAGTAAGGCGTTGCCGCCGATGGGATTTATGGTGACGGTTGAGTTATTCCAGCACGCTGAAAGAAGAAGGTATTTCGTTGCAGAGCATCAAGGCAATCTATGTGGAGTCGCGGTTTGCATACCGGTTTACGGGCGTAATGGTTGGTTGCTTGAGGACATGATTCTGCGGCCCGATGCTCCGAGCGGTTGCTCGGAGTCTATGATCGATGGGGTGATGCGGCGATTATCGGAAGAGGGAGCCGAGTTTGTAAGTCTCGGTTTGGTTGCGTTGGCAGGTTTAAAAGGTAGTGAATCGGAAAATCGACATCCTTTTTTGTCACGGTTTTTGAGAGTGTCGTCACGAACGATGGGGTGGCTTTATAACTTCGAAGGGCTCTATCGATTTCGCAAGAAGTTGCAGCCGGCGTTTTGGGAGCCGGTCTATATCGTCTCTGGCGATCGTATCAATTTCTTTACGATTCGTGCGATACTGATGGCGTTCGCCCAAGGATGGGTGCCCCGATTTGGAGTAAAAGTGCTCGGGCATTGGGCTCGGAAATCAATTCCCATGAAGGCGACAGGCGTCGCAGCAGAGAGACCGTTTGTTGATTTAAACATTCTGCTCACTGCAGTTGTAGCGATCACCCTCATGATTTCGGCGATACTTGGAAACAACTGGAATGCTATTTCTTGGCCAGTATCAATTGTGTTAGGTACCATGGCAGCCTACATAGGTTTCACTCCAGTTCATGAGGCGGTTCATGGTAATGTATCGCGTGTCCGATTATTGAATCAGATTGTTGGACATCTTTGTACTATCCCGCTCTTAGGCGCATTTCTTCCTTATTGCTTTCTGCATCAAGAGCATCATCGGCATACCAATGACGATGAACAAGATCCTGATATTTGGTGCGGAAAGGGGGCTAGTTGGATGTTACCCTTGCGCTGGGCAACGCAGGATGTAGGTTATCTGAAGCTCTACTTTCGGAATTGGCCGAAGAGGCCTTGGGTTGAAAGATTGAACTTATTGGGATGTGGTTTTGGCTTTGTCTTCATTGCCTTAATAAGTGTTCTTTTTGTCCCCGATCTATTTTTCGCATTGTTGTTCGGGTGGTTTATTCCAGCACGCTTGGCGTTGTTTATTCTCGCTGCCACGTTCTCATGGTTGCCCCATGCTCCCCACGAGCATCAGTCGCCCTATCAGGCGACATCGGTACATAGTTCGCCGTGGTTGACATGGTTGTTGTTGGGACAAAACTTTCACTTGGTTCATCACCTTGAGCCTCGAATCCCCTTTTATCGACTTTCGCATCGATGGGAAGATCAACGTGTGCATATTCTTTCTCAGGGTGGTGTCGATCATTCGAATCGGTGAAAAGTTGGTTTTTGGCTATTGATTGAAGTGGAGTGCTTGTAGTGGTTCTGTCTTGTAGCGGTTGGATGTTGGTGATGAGGTGTAAGCACTCTTTGCGAGTAATGGGGGAGAGATCGGGGAGGTCATCTCGCTATAAACTAGTGGCTTCTTGGTATTGAAACAGTGGAATTAGCGGTCGATTCCTGAGTGATTTGTTCACACAAAAAAATGTATCGTTGGAATTTAGGAAGATCTCTACCAAGGCGAGATGTTTTCGAAACTCGGTAAAATCGTTTAGCCAACTCTTGAGCAGTCTTTTATTTGAAAAGCCAGTTCGT
>JBEGUT010000642.1:0-3033 GCA_041178745.1 Planctomycetota bacterium
CCTCCGTATTTTGCAAAAAAATGATAGGCATCATTCTGCGCAAGGTAGCGACGAACCTCCTCAATACCTCCCCCTCCATCACCTCTCGTTGCATCGCTGATCCAAGCACCAGCTGCATCCGTGGGACCATCCTCTCCATCAGTTCCAGCAGACAAAAAACAATATGGCTTAGAACCTCCTCTGAACTCCATCTGGTAACTCTGCTCTAAAGCCGCGAGCACCAGTTGCTGATTGCGGCCCCCTAAACCGCGACGACTCGAATCAACCAACGCCACACTTGGTTCGCCTCCACTAATAAAACAGTTTGGGGCGTTTGCATCAGCTCGCCACTCAAAACATCGCGACATTAACTCCCGTCCTAACTCAGTCGCATCTCCCTCACTGCAACGAGCTGCGCTCATCAAATACTGATATCCTCTTGCAACCGCTTCAATACCGGCGGCATCGATAGCTGTCGCATTGTTTGCCAGAATAAAGTGCTCGACCTGACATTTTTTATTCTCGTTTACTTTTTTGGGTTCGCTCAGTTCCCTCGATGCTTCGTCGATGATCAATTTCCAAATATTTTCGCTCACTTCGCCTCGATGATTGGCAAACTTGTTGAGAACTTCGAGGGCTTCCCTTGCCCCACCCGCCGGTGCCATGGTCGGACCAGAGGCGATGAAGTGCAGGTCATCTCCCAACACATCGGAGATCACCAAGCAGGCCAATCGCGCCGCGTTGCAATGCCTAGCTAAACCACCACCCTTTATATCACTTAATGCAATACGAACAGAATTCAGTTCCTCGATCGTTGCTCCCGCGCCGCTTAGCATTCTAGTAACTTGAATTTTGTCTTCTAACGAAATACTTTTCTTCGGTAGTGGTAGCAAAGCAGACCCACCACCTGAGAGCAAGCAAACCACCAAGTCCTCTTTTCGGCAGCCATGGACCAGACGCATGATCTCCTGAGCGCCCTCCTGAGCTTGTTGCGTTGGTTCATTGCGACCATAGGGTCGAGCTGGATAGAGTCGCACAGGAAAAGAATAGTCTTCTGGGATCGTACCTTCAGGAACATTCACCCAGCCCAAAACGCGTCCGCTTCGAAAGAATTCTGGCGGCAATCGCTCCTGAAATGCAATCGCCATCGACGCTGCTGCTTTGCCAGCTCCTACCACGACGATGCGACCGATTGTTTTAAGTGAATATTCGATGTCGCCGAGTTGGAGCCGATCAGATCTCAGATGCATATGCTCTTGAAAGAGTGCCTTAGGAAGCACTGCGTCCACTCCTGCTCGCCAAATTGCGTGCGCATCTTCAATTAGCTTTTCTCTGCTAGCCATAGGTCAATCGACTTCAGGTTAAAATAATTTACCTCTTCATGCACAAGAGAAGGTAAGTACTCTTATGTTGGACGCTAAGAATGCAATGTAGGGTGCCAGCATCCAACCCTGTTGCTTTCCCATCCATGATCCTTGCCAAACCCAAAAGACTTATCTCAGGCCGCTAAGATACCTTAGTACCCAAGCCTTACAAGCTAATTGTGTGGGCGAAAAGCTATTGGATCGCATTGGGAATAGCTGACGAGACATTGATTTGATCGACCAATACATCCCCTTCGCCACGCATTTCTAGCATGACTTCTAGCGGCCCGCCTCGCTGGACTGCACGATAAAGTCGCACGGGTAACCAAACTCCGGGTGGTCCTTTGAGCAATTGTCCCAGGGCTGGTCCTTCTAGGCTTTCGTAAAATAGAAGCCCCGCTTGGGGTTTTACAAATCCATCACGCACAAAAACGCGAGCTTCAATTCTTACGACTTGCCCTGCCTGAACCTGCATTTTTCCACTCCGGATTCTCAAGGTCGAACCGGCGTACCCACCTTCCAGAGAACGTCCTTTTCCTCGGGAAACGATTCGCAGTGCTCTTTGGTTGGTCTCGCCATCAAGCGGTAAAATCTCCGTCAAAACATCGGCTTGATCTTCTAATCGTCTTTCCTGCTGCCATCCTGCAGCCATCATCACCTCGAGGTTATCCATGGAGCCACCAGCAAGCCCCAGGTCGTTCCAAGAGCTTGAGCTGATACGACGCCCCAGATGCCAATGCAGCGGAATACTGGAACTGGCTAATAACCAGGGCGCACTTTGTGCCGAAGGTACATCGGCCCTAGCAGCTTGCCACGCATTATGAATAACCTGCTGCGCCGTTTCGGTTGTCCGCAGCATCAGATCGTTGGCAACCGGTTGATTTTCACCGACCAAGAGATGGGCCTGCTCCATTTCCCGAGCCGATCGTTGCAGCATCAACAAATCATCGGTGAAGCGGTTATTAGTTGCCACTTGCCAGCGTGCTGAAATGATTTCTTGTGCCGCGGCCATTCGCATTTGCGCGATATTGGCAACTGCGAATGCATAGTTTGGACCTAGTGATTGAAACCTTTGATTAAAGTACGTGAGCACCTGAGGATCCGAAGTTGAGATGATAAATTCGATACTATGCGGCCGATCGATTTGCGTCTCAACCACACCACCTAATCTTTTCTGCGGTAGCGGCTCCAATTTCCAGTCTGTTATTCGAATCAATTGCGATGCTGGACTTGGTTGCAGCAAGGATATCTTCAACGCCGCAGTTGAATCCGTTGCTGCTGAAAGATGCGATGCTAAACCAGCAGGCTGCACGATAATCAATTGCGATCGCGCGTTTTCCCACAGCGTTGAATCGCGATTGGAATCATTGATATTGACCAACCCACGCCGACCACGCCCACTGCCTAGCCATGGATTTAACAACTCAAGTTCGGCATTTATCCACTGAACCATATTAGCGCGAGTGCGATCGACAACAGAATCTGCATCTAACGGGGAACGAGATCTAAAATAAATCCCTTGAACTCCTGCAGCCAAAGCGCGATAGACTTGACTGCGAATCTGATAGGGATCCCCGTACGCAAAACTGGTGGAAGGTTGATCGACCATTGTGGCGATCAGTCCGATTTGCCGTTGCCATTCAATCGTCGGCTCGGTACCGATGGAAGCTAGCGCGTGAGGATTTCCTCG
>JBEGUT010000643.1:0-3026 GCA_041178745.1 Planctomycetota bacterium
AGAGAACTGCGGGCCCCGTTGAGCCTAAGTTGCGTGCTGCTATCCGCTGGGCAGCGGCCAAGGCAAATGGTTGCCAGTACACCATGAGTGTCGCAGCAGCAGATGCTCTACGAGCTGGAGTCAGCCAGGAGCAATGGACTTCACTTACTGATGGTGATCGATCGCTCTGGAGTGATTTCGAAAAAGCCGCAATTCAATTCGCAACGGACATGACGCTTGATTCCGATGGTGTTACCGACAAGCAATTTGCTGATTTGGTTGTGATGTTTGATGAGCGGACTGTAGCCGCGATGGTGCTGCACATGGCTTATGCTAACCTTCAGGATCGACTGATTCAGTGCTTGGGTGTGCAATTGGAAGAAGGGGAGCAACTAGCACCGCTTGATGTTCATTTCTCGCCTGATTCTCTGGTTCAAAAAACACTTGCACCGCCATCGAATCCGCCGAAAAAGATCGGCAATCCTAATACTACCCCGCGAGATATCATCGAAGAAAAAGATTCTTTCACTTGGCTACCTTACGAAGCCTTACAGAATCGGCTTCTCATCCAAAAGACACGAAGAACGCGATTGCGAGTACCTGATTGGCAAGAGTTTGCGGATAAGCTTCCCAAAGGACTTATGCCAACGGCAAGCGACATCGTTTGGTACAAGGTTGCGTTTGGATATGCTCAAGAGCTTGCCATACCTTACGAAATCTACATGAGAACTGCAGGATCCGAGATCGCTGTAAACTGGGATCGTCCATTTGGCAATTGTCTTTTTTGGATGGTAACTGACGCCATCAAATGCCCATACTGCATGGGACATTGTGAAATGAATTGGGAAGTCGCCGGTTTTGATCGCCAAAAGATCGCCGACATTAGCCAAAAACTTGCGGGCAATGATTAGTCAAGCTTTAGCGCCGCCGAACAGAAGGCGCTCGATTTCGCAAGAAAACTAACTCGAACACCTTCATTGATTTCAAAAAGCGACATCGATTCACTACGTCAAGGCTTTGGAGATCAGCGTGCCTTTTTCATCATGGTTAACACTAGCCGATACAACTACATGACACGTATCAGCAATGGCTTTCAACTGAACTTGGAATCTGGCAATCCGTTCTACCAGTATTACAACATGTCGGTCCCTCAGTCTCCAGAGATCGCTAGTGCACCTCGGCCAACTCCTGTTCGTCGAGACGACATGAAGAAGCTGCTTGAAGACATGAAAACTCGCCGCGAGCGAGTCGTACTTCCACCTGTAACAGAAGAAGAGAAATCGCAAACTGATCCCCGAGCGACTTCTTACGAATCACGGCTATCTAAGTTCTTCCTTCCCTCCGCCTCGGGCGCAAGAGGGTATCTCAACTTCAGTGGCAGCCCAGCTCGTACCACTCGGCCGACCGATAATCGACCCGTTCAGGAACCGGATCCAACCCTTACCTTGGATTATGGCTTTAAAACCAGGTTGTTCTGGATCGCATCTCGTGTTAACAACTGCCAGTATTGCCTGGGACATCAAGAATCAAAATTGCTCGCTGTGGGAATGACGGACGATCAGATCGCCAATCTTGATCTCGATTGGTCGAAGTTTCCAGAAGATGAGCAAGCGGCATTCGCACTGGCTAGACGATTGACCCTGGAGCCTCAGTTGTTAAGCGATGCCGACATTGATGCTTGTCGAAAGTATTATTCCGATGCCCAGATTCTTGAAATAGTTTTATCGGTTGCAGGAAATAACGCAATCAATCGATGGAAGGAAGGTGTCGGAGTACCACAGTCTCGCACCGGTGGCAGTTTCGGAGCAAGTAACACAGAAGAGCATTCCTACCTTACAGACACAAATCCTTTGTTGGCTAGTACCCCATCAAGCATCTTAGAAGGGAAGTGGGATAACGACTCGCCGAAGCTTGTTCCCACAGAGCGCAGCGTAGCCAAATTCAGCCAACTGCCGAGTATTGAAACAGCACTTGCGATAGCCGGTTCGCGAAAGCCTCGGTTGCCATTGAAATCGGCTGAAGAAACCAAATCGACCTTTAGTGATATCGGCTTAAACGAAGATGTCCCGAATTGGATTCGAGTGCTGGCCAACTTCCCCATCGCAGGCAAACGCCAGGTGCTTGCTTTTCAATCTGCTGAGAAGGATTTGGATCTAAGTGCGCTAACGCGAGCCAGATTAGCCTGGGTGATCGCTCGCCAGAATGGAGCGTGGTATTCGCTAGCAGACGCAGATGCAAGGCTGCGAACTCTTGGGCAATCGCGGGAGCAGATCAACGATCTTGATAGATTTGAAGAATCCAAGAATGAAGAGCTTATTACGGCAAGAGACAAAGCGTTGCTAACAGTGGCAAGGAATTTAGCCGCTTCACCTGTAGTGCTTACGGATTCCGAAGCACAGCGAGCAATTGACTTGGCAGGTCCAAGAGAATTTGTTCAAACCGTACATTACACGGCGATGCGGTCGTTGTTTGACCGCTTTACCGAAGCAAGTGGCTTACCAAGTGACTGACGCCTACATTGTCGTAGATCCATTGTCGTGGATCGCTCCGCGATCCAACGCTTCGGTCGACAACCAAGCGAGACTATTTTGATTCGCAAACGTTAAGAGTTGGATGGCGGAGCCATCTACTACTATAGACACCCTTCGTTGTAATTTGCTCGATGGCGCAACGACTGTCGACACCTTCGAATTGGCGAAACTCTCCGAAAACGAGCCGAGCATCAGCACCGCTGCGCTGAGCACGATCACCAATACCGCTTTGCGACATTGTCGTGGATCGCTCCGCGATCCAACGCTTCGGTCGCCAACCAAACGATACTATTCTGATTCGCAAACGTTGAGAGTTGGACGGCGGAGCCATCCACTACGATGGACACCCTTCGTTGTCAATTGCTCGATGGCGCAACGACTGTCGACACCTTCGAATTGGCGAAACTCTCCGAAAACGATCCGAGCAGGAGCACCGCTGCGCTGAGCACGATCACGAATACCGCTTTGCGACATTGTCGTGGATCGCTCCGCGATCCAACGCTTCGGTCGCCAACC
>JBEGUT010000644.1:0-3023 GCA_041178745.1 Planctomycetota bacterium
TTTCACCTTTACCTGGATGCACTACAGAAAGACACTAAGCCAAATCGCTGAAAAGTCGCTTGGGCAAGCCTCAAAAAAACATGCCGATTCAGGTGCACTAGCAGAGAAGTTGTCATAGACGACGATTCATTCTGGCATGATTCCAGTTTCGGTTTCGCCACAAACTCTAAGGCTACAAAAGCTCGCCGAGAGTCAGTCTGTTTTACTGTTCTCTCGTCGAGCTAATCGTTGAACCAATCCGATTCTTTTTACTCTCGATATCGTCGAGCTTGCGTTCGGAATCTAGATTCGCATTACAAAATGCGGTCGGCAATTCGAACTTTATCTCCCACCTGGCGGGACGTACTTCGCCAGCCACGCAAAGACCTCCTGATGCCAGTACCGACTATTGGCCGGCTTGCTGACCCAATGCCCTTCATCTGGAAAGTTTACCATCTTTGATGGAACTCCAAGTCGCTGGAGTGATGTGAACAGTTCGTGTCCCTGACCAATCGGACAGCGGAAATCTAAATCATTGTGAATCACAAGCATCGGCGTTTTGAATTTTGCTAGATTACCCGCCTTGGTATGCGGTGAATACTCTCGATACTTCTCAGGCTTGTCCCAGGGGAGTCCTCCATGCTCGTATTCATCAAACCACTGTTCGTCCGTGGTCCCCCACATGCTCTCAAAATTCCAAACACTGCAATGAGTAATCAAGCATTGAAAACGACCTGTGTTTACCGCAAACCAATTCATCATATAGCCGCCAAAACTCGCGCCCGCTGAGCCAATTCGTGTGCTATCCGTCCATGGCTGTTTCTCAATGTAGTCAACACCCGCCATCAGGTCGCGATAACACTTACCTCCCCAGTCTCCAGAAATATCGTTAACATATTTCTGACCAAAACCCGTGCTTCCCCTCGGGTTGGGAAGTACTACGACATAACCCTGAGCTGCCCAAAGCTGAGGACACCAACGATAAGACCAGCCATCCTCCCAAGCGCTCTGGGGGCCACCGTGGACCAGATAGGCGATCGGCCAACGTTTAGCAGGATCGAAACCAGGTGGCTTCAGGATCCACATCTGCATTTTCGCATCACCTTCAACCGTTACCTCGATACTTTCCGGCCGAGGTAAATTTAATTCAGCTAACATCGCAGTATTCGCCTGGCTAAGTTGCGTAACCTTTCCCTCAAAGGCAATCGCCTTCGAATCAGCAGCTAAACTTTGATGAAAAATTTCTGCTGGAGCGTTCATTAACGCTTTAGAATAAACCAGCAATCCTTTGCCAACAGATAGCGATGTTATCTGTCCCCTCTCGCCAGGAATCGCATAGGGCTTTCCATCCGCGATCCCTACCGCGTAGATCATTCGGGCCCCTTTTTCCTCCGCCGTAAAGATCAACGCATCTTTGCCTGCCCAGGTAAACTCATCGCAGGAGCGATCCAGGCCAGTTGTAAGACTCTTGGGGACGGATGTGAATTTACCTGTCGCGTCGACATTCACCAGCATCAACTCCCACTTATCCGCTTCATAGCCAGCTACCGACTGGGCGCGATACGCCAATTGGGTTCCATCCGGACTAAACTTCGGAAACACATCCGCTGCCTTATTTGTAGAAGTCAGCGTTTCCCATTGCAGCGATTTATTATCAATCGCGACTCGGCATAAGTCGTAATTGGTGCTCCAAGATTCCTCTGTCGCTGGGGCCGCAGTGAAAATCAATGACTTGCCATCGGGTGTAAATGTAAAGTCATCTCCAACGCTGAAGGTCGTAGATGTCGGATATCCATCGCGATCGCCGGGCGTTACATCTCGACATTCGCTGCCATCCGCCTTGCACACAAACAAGTGCTGTCTTCGATCTTCCACATAACTATCCCAGTGCCTATAGAACAGTTTCCCAAACACCTTTGCCTTTACCGGATTTTTCTCAATCTCTTCGCTCTTGCTCTTGTTCTTAGCATCACTATCCGCCAGCGGAAGCTCACTGAATTCCGGATAAACGCTAGATACAAAGGCAATGTGATTACCGTCATGAGACCAAATGCCCGTCGAAGCTCCAGTGCTTAAGGTCGTGATTTGCTTTGCCTCACCACCCTCCAGTGAAATCAACCACAACTGATTGGTACCGCTGCGGCTGGATTCAAACAAAATCATCTTGCCATCCGGCGACCAACGTGGATGACGATCGCTTTTACCCTGCGGATTAGTAAGTTGTCTTGGAGCCGTCTTACCACCGACAGATGCAATCCACAGTGAAGTCGAACTTTTATTCCCCTCTAAATCGATACTGGAGACTTGGTAAACAACCAAGTCACCTTGAGGTCTTAACTGAGGTTCCGAAACTCGCTGAAAACGAAACAGATCCTCGATCTGCATTGAACGAGTCGAAGGCTTAGGTTTCCCTTCCTGAGCACTCACTGCACCTGGGTCTAAAGTCATCAGAAGGCAACTCACTGCAAAGAGAGGATAAGACCATCTAACAAAAAGTGAATTTGCGGATGTTGTCTTGTGCATATTATTCTCCGCGAAGTCGTCTCGCTAAAACATAATGTTAAGAGGTGTTGTTTAAGAAGAATCATTGATCCACCCGCTGCGCCAAGACGAGTGAAATCCCAGCAATACGAAGCATGCCATGGAACAGAAAGCAACTCAACCCGGGTAACAGCATCTGCTGGCAGTTTTATTGGGCCTTCAAGAAGAAATCTAGCATCCGAACCTGCCGAGAAAGCACCCAATCAAAAAGGTGTGACGGTACCAAAGCAGTGTCATTTCTTATCCCGTCGTTTATCCCTCGGCTTACGTTTCAATGCTTGAAAAAAGTTCGTAAATTCCTCAGGCAGTTTGCTCTCAAGTTGCAATAACTTACCGGTAGTTGGATGAGTGATCCCGAGCGTAAGAGCATGCAAAGCGATTCGCCGGACTGGCCAAGCCCTATGCGGTTTGCGATCTCTGGCGTAGCGTTCATCGCCAATTAGAGGGAACCCTGCCTCGGCAAAATGAACACGAATTTGATTGCGGCGTCCAGTTTCGAGCCA
>JBEGUT010000645.1:0-3022 GCA_041178745.1 Planctomycetota bacterium
TTTTGATGGAGTACAATTTCTCTCTGAAGTTGGCCCACTTTCTCACAGTTTGGGCCAAACGTTGAATCTCTGCGCAAAAACAGAGCGGCATCGGTTTAGCAGTGTGGTTCTGATTTATGGACAAACGGCCTCAAGCCGCCTGTCGCATTCGGTTGCATTTGGTTTAAGGTGCTATGTACCGAGAAATGAAGGTGCTATGCACCGAGAAATGTGGCACCGAGAATTGTAAGGTGCTATGCACCGAGAATTGTACCGAGAATTCCGAGAATTGCTGCTAAGGTGCTATGCACCGAGAAATGTGCTTAAGGTGCTATGCACCGAGAAAGGTGATGCACCGAGAAAGGTGAATTTTAAAACAGCGGAATCGTCAATCCATCGTACGCTAACTCAACACCCTTGGGCAGTTTCGAGTTAGTTTCGAAATAATCCAACTCGTGAGACAAGTGGGTTAGATAACTTTGACGAGGCTTCAGTCGCTCAATAACAGAAAGCGATTGCTCTAAACAAAAATGTGTCGGGTGAGGAGTCTCGCGAAGGCTGTCTAGAATCAAAATATCAAGGCCTTCTAGCAGAGACCAACTCGTTTCAGGAATTTCGTTCGTATCCGTGCAGTACGCCACGTTCCCAAAGCGAAAACCAAGCACCTTAAAATAGGGGCCGTGCAGTAATCGAATCGGAATGATCTCTGTTCCCAACAGTTCAAAAGGTTGTTCATTAAGGGGACGCAATTCCAGCTTAGGAGTCGCTCCATCATGTGTATGGATTCGTTCTAAGAACGCATAGTCAAAGGTCGTCCTTATCCGTTTCTCAACATCCGGCTCACAATAAATCGGAACGGCATGCCCTAAAGTAAAAGGAAATAGACGCACGTCATCCAGGCCGAGTAAGTGATCGGAATGCTCGTGAGTAAAAATCACCGCATGAGCCACACCAATTCCCTCTCGCAACAATTGCAAACGCAACTCGGGCGGAGTGTCAATCAAAAGGTTTCCCTCCGGCAAGCCCAGGATCGCAGCACATCGTGATCGCTGGTTTTTGGGCTCACCTCCAGTGCAAACCCCACATCCGCACCCAATCGTCGGAACTCCAACGCTCGTGCCGGTCCCCAGCAGTATCATCTTTCCTTTGATGTCGCGCGTCTTAAAAATTTTTGGCATTCGCTACCCTTAGGGATTTAAGCACCAAGAAAACCTCGATACTCAACCCATTGTAGGTGGATCTGAATCATCGCGAAAGCGATAGCACATACTCCGCATGCAAGGAAAAACATGAAGTCTTACCTGGATGTGGTTTCCGGGCTACGTTGGGTCGCGAGGTTGCATCCAGCCTCGTCTTATCGTAACTTGGCGAAGAGTTTACTTTTAAAAAGAAGTTAAAACGGTAACCCGGCTGTTCCTCCGTTAACGGTGCTTGCCCATACGGTTTTCGGAAATTACAGATGGACTTGATAGTGATTCGGTTCCCGCCATATATGGAAAATAGTGCCGCGTTTGCTTGGATATCGAAAATGAATCAGTAGTCATGTTCTTCGGAATGTGATCAAAACCATCTCTTGTAAGCGTTTTTTGAAAGTGAGCCTGTTGGCGATGGATCAAGCCTCAACTCCCATGTCTGTGCTCCATCCTGCAGTCACTCCATTCCCCAGGTCGCTCATGAGCAAAATAGTCGTCGGTGTTTTTTTCTTAGCTGTGATTGCAGGCGCAGCTTGGTGGTGGCTAGGAAACGGAGGCGAAACCGTAGTCGCCGCTCCCTGGAAGCCCCCCGCTTATCTCAAGCCCGAACGAGCCTATCAGTATCTCGAAAAGATTTGCCAATTTGGTCCCCGCCCCAGCGGCTCGCCCGCAATCGCGAATCTACAAGCCTATCTCATCGATCACTTTCAATCAGCCGGAGCGGTAGTCGATATCCAAGAGTTCGAAGAAAGGCATCCTGTAACAGGAATGCCCGTGAAGATGAAAAACATCATCGTTCGCTTTGCCCCGAACATTAAAAAGAGAGTTTTGCTCTGCACCCATTACGATACACGCCCTTTCCCAGATCGTGATCCCCGTAATCCGCAAGGTACATTCATCGGTGCCAACGATGGGGGAAGCGGTGTCGCGTTGTTTCAGGAAATCACCCCAACCTTATTGCAGATGAAACTAAACGTGGGTGTCGATCTGATCATGTTCGATGGTGAAGAGTTGATTTACGATGATAACAAAGATCGAGGACGCTACTTTCTTGGTTCGACCGAATTCGCTACTCGCTACCGCGCTGAATCCAGAGATTTTAACTACACCGCTGGCATTCTCCTCGACATGATCGCAGATAAAGAACTTCATCTTTATTACGAGAGAAATAGCTACGATATGGCTCGAGCTCTGACTCGCGAAGTATGGGCCGTAGCCGAAAAAGTTGGTGTTCGCGAGTTTGTTCCAAGAGTCCGTCACGAAGTTCGAGACGATCATCTGCCTCTCAATGAGATCGCTAAGATACCAACCACGGATCTCATTGATTTCGATTATCCAAGATTAGGAGTTCGTAGCGTTTCCTATTGGCATACCGAGCAAGACATTCCTGAAAACTGTAGCGGGGACTCTATCTGTAAAGTCGCCACTGTTTTGTTGGAATGGATACGTAACCAAAAATAGTTTCCTTCGAACAAAGAATGTTTGTCAAATCATTCGCTGCTCAACACAACGACTGTAGCACTACTCAGGATCCACCTATGGCAATTGCATCTGGTCTTTTCGGAGCACTGCTGATCGGAATTTCAATCGTTTTGCAACGCTGGTCGATTGTATCCTGGGATGATCACTCCTCAGTCCCGTCGCACACTCTTCTCGACCCAACAAACCGCCCACGCTCCTTCGCCCAAAGGCAATTCGTTCGCCGAACATGGACAAATATTCTGATAGGGACTATCGGTGGCATCATGATCGTTAGCTCGCAACTACCCAAAGGAACTTGGTGGTTGTTCTCTTGGGCACTCATCGCCCTGCTACTGGTTACCATCACTCTGATGGCAATTCTGGATTTC
>JBEGUT010000646.1:0-3006 GCA_041178745.1 Planctomycetota bacterium
ATCAGGATTTATCGAAATGGGACTTGCCAATCCCGTAATCCATAGGCGACCATAAGGTCGGTGGATTGGGAATTGTTCTATACAAAACCTCTTTCCTGAAGCCTCGGTTTTTCAAAGCATAAGCCACAGAAGTGTCAAGCGATGAGTGATACGGAAACGTCGGAACTGATCAAGCAAGCGATTCGAGACGTAGGACTGCGCGCAACTCCAGCCCGAATCGCCATTTTGCAACTGCTCCGCCAATCTCCTTCACCACTGACTCATGCCGAAGTAGCTGAAAAGGTTTCCGCTTTAGGAGTCGACGGCGCGACAGTATTTCGCAACTTGAACGGGATGGCTCAAGCAGGGTTGGTTCGCCGAGCCGAGTTAGGTGATCATGTCTGGCGATTTGAGGCGATACGAGAAAACTCTACGCACGATTCAAATCATCCTCATTTTCTGTGCGTCGATTGCGGAGCGGTGATTTGTTTAGATGAAGTCAAGCTGACCTCGGGAAGTCAAAAAGTGACTTCCTTGGTCGGTGAAGTGACTGAAATTTTGGTTCGCGGCCATTGTAACGATTGCCTGTAGGCTGTTGTCTGATCGGTTTGGGACGCAGCAATGTGGCCTCCCATAATCTAGCGATGAGGATCGGCGAGATCTAGCGTCAATGGCTTTAGATGCTACCCTGCTTCCAATGCAAATCGACCAAACGCCAAGTTTCAGCATGTGCAGATTGATTGCGCAACACAGGGGGTAAGCGATGTTCCCGCACATTGTCAAAACAGGTCAGTTTGGCAAAGCGAAGTAGCGAGGCTGGGATGCCGACGGCGGTAAACCCAGGATGGCCGGTTGATGGGTAAGGGCCACCGTGATTCATCGCAGGGCTAACCGCAACTCCTGTAGGCATCTTGTCATTCAATAGCCGACCAACTTTGTAAGCCATTATCGGCGCGAGTTGATTGTAAATCGCTTCATCCGTTTCCGTGTTTGCTGAGGAGTAGATGCAACCTGTAAGATTTCCTTCGAGTGCATGCAGGATAGCTGCCATTTGATTAGCATCGGAAGCCAGCACCACTAGGGCCGCGTTGCCAAAGGCCTCCGTCTGAAAACCTGCAGGATCTTTGAGAAACATTTCGCCCGAAATGGTCATCAAGGTATTGGAATAGGCACATCGCGGGCCATCCAGGGGTGAACCCCCTGCCAAGAGTTTTGCGCCCAAATTAACCAACGTTTTGACGCTGGCTGTCAGCGATTTTTGTACCGCCGGCGAAAGTAAAGTACCGCAAGGGGCGTTTTGAAATTTGCTGGCGACATTCTCTAACCAACGACGCCCCTCCGCATTATCCAACAACAGAACGAAGCCAGGATTGGTGCAAAATTGCCCAGCGCCCATCAAGACACTACCTAAATACTCATCCACTAATTGATCACCACGTTCAGCCAAGACACCAGGTAGAAGCACAACTGGATTCACGCTGCTGAGTTCAAGATAGATAGGCTTTCCGGCGGTATCGGCAGCCTGCTTCAAAGCCAAGCCTGCATGACGGCTTCCCGTGTAGCCGGTTGCACCAATGCGATGATCGCTAACCAATTTCATGCCATCTTGATGCGATGTGCGATAAATGAGTTGAATCGTTGCGGAGGGTAAACCCGTCTCGATAACCGCTTGGTGTGCCAATTCCGCGAATCGCTTCGTTGTTGCTGGATGCGAACTATTGGCTTTACCAATGACTGGATTGCCGGCGGCGATTGCAGCAGCAAAATCTCCTCCCGATAAACTTCCAAAAGCAAACGGAAAGTTGTTGGGACCAAATACGGCAATGGGACCTAAAGCTTGGTAGCATGACCGTATGTTCGCTTTGGTATCGATCGTTGGTAGCGACCAACTTCCAGCGCGAACAGCTACGGCTGCGGTTCGCAATTGATTGATGGTTCGAGGAAGTTCAACATCGCCAAGTCGAGGCGAGGCGGGTAATCCGGTTTCTTGATGAGCCAACTCGACAAGTGTTGTTTTATCGTTTTCGATTTTATTGGCGTAGCATTCCAAAAATGCCGCTATTTTCTCAGTTCCAATCTGCTGTAATTCCCAGAACGCTCTCTCCGCAGCACTTAAGGCTGCATCGCAGTCGCTCCAATCGCTGATCGGAAACCGCGGTGCTAGAGTTTCTCCCGTGGTAGGGTTGGTGGCAGTGAAGGTGCCCGTTGAAGAAGCGTTGCGCCACTGGCCATTGATCAAAACCTGCACAATCGAATTTGAAACTGTCATGGGTGTTCGAACTTAAGAAAGTGTTTAAGGATTACAATGCTGGCGACCAGCTCCAGCGTTTGCTGAAACTTCAAGGCACAAAGGACAATCAGTATCGGTCTGCTTGTACAATATGATTGGTCAACGTTCCAATACCTGCGATTTCGATATCAACACGATCGCCAGCATGTAGTGTGAAATTACTGTCTGGAACGATACCAGTTCCCGTGAGCAAAAAGACTCCGTTGGGAAATGAGTTGTCTCGCCCTAGCCAACCGATTAGGTCTTCGAGCGATCTAGCCATTTCAGCGACGCTCGTTTTTCCTTGGAAGACAGTTTTGTCGTCGCGCGTTATGCGCAATTCGATCGTGATCGAGTTGCGTTCGGGCATAGCTTCGGCCAAAGTAATCCAAGGGCCGAGGCCACAGCACTGGTTGTAGCATTTTGCTTGCGGCAAATAGAGGGGATTGTCCCCTTCGATGTCTCGCGAACTCATGTCGTTGCCGATAGTAAAGCCGACCAAACGCAAGTCGGGAGTGACGACTAACGTGAGTTCCGGTTCCGGTACATTCCAGTGCGCGTCAACGCGAATCCGCAAGTCCTGTCCAGGGCCACCGACCCGATGCGGAGTTGCCTTAAAGAACAGTTCGGGTCTCGGTGACCGATAGACTCGGTCGTAGCAAGATGCTGCGGTTTCAGACTCTTCCATTCGAGCGGTTTGGCTTCGCTTGTAAGTGACACCGGCAGCCCATACTTCCTGATGATCGATTGGTGGAAGC